>JABGQJ010000929.1 GCA_018648945.1 Victivallales bacterium | reverse complement strand
CACGGAAGCCGCCCAGGCATTGCTCGACGAACTGCACATCTACGCCCGCCCCCTCACGGCGGCAGAAGTGGGTTTGGCCCGGCAAGGCAAGCTGACCCGAACCCCGGTTCGGCGGGACGACAAGCCAGCGGCTGGTGCGGCCCAGAAAAATCCAGCGAGACTGCTCTTCCACCTGCCCTTCGACGGCGACTGCGTGGCGGCCCAGGCCGGCGGCGGCAAGACGCCCACGGAACAGGACAAGATCGAGTTCCGGGAGGGAGTCATCGAGCAAGCGGCGGCTTTTGCCGACGACGCGCGGCTGACCTTCCCTCACGCCGGGAATCTCAGGAAGGAGGCCGGCACGATCTCCTTCTGGTACAAACCCTCCTGGCGGCCGGGCGAGAAGGGGAAGGAGATCTGGCGCTGTTGTTTCCAGGAAGGCCCCTGGCCGAAGGGGGCGCGCAATGGCTCGAACATGACTTGGCTCTGGTTCTGGGGCGATCGTCTGCGCTTCGATGTGAGCGACACCCGCGATGCCTACGGAACGCACGGCGTATCTGGTTGGGACCCTGGCCGGTGGCATCATCTGGCGGCGACCTGGGACCATCGCGTTGGCAAGCGCATCTACCTGGATGGCGAACCGGTGGGCGTGGCGTCGGACGGCAGTTCGGCGCTGCTGCCCGACACGTGGGGGGTGTCCGATGCCTTCGAAGTCCTCCATGTGGGCTGTGGCACCAGAGGCAAGTCGGCGGATGGACTGATCGATGATTTCCGCATCTACGACGCGGCCCTGGGGGTCGATGGTATACGGGCCGAGTATGCGCGGGTCTTCCGTCTGGTGGCGGAGTTCGCGAAGCCTGGGCCGCCCTATCTGCGGGTGGGAGAGGCAGCCAAGCTGGACTGGCGGTTGCGCCTGGCCGCGAAGCAGCCCTACCAAGGGAAGATCCAGTGGCGCGTGCTGGGTCCAGATGGGAAGCCGGTGGGCAAAACAGCGATGGCCTCGCTGGATCTGACCGCGGGCCGCCCGCGCCAAGGCCTCACTCTGGCCGTGACTCCCTCCCGCGCCGGGAAGTACACAATTGAGGTGACCGGAGAGGGACGGACCAAGCAACTGGCCTTCGTCGTCGTGCCTGCCGAATCGAGAGCACCCCGGCCTGAAGAGCTGAAGACGGCTTTGCTCGAACGCATCGACCTGCGGGAGCCGCTGGCCACCGAGCGGTTCGCCGAGGTCGGGACCTCGCAAGTGGTCGGGAGCAAGCTGGGACACTACCGAGAAGCGCCCGCCACCCAGCGCAGCCGTTTCGCTGTCCGGGCCACGTTGCCGGAGGCGGATGTGGCCTACGTGCTCGAGGTGGACTACCCGGACGACAAGGCCCGGACCATGGAGATCCTCGCCCAGCCCACCCAGGGCGCGTCAAGTGCCTACGAACTCCAGACCGGCGTCTACTGCGGAGATGAGTATCCCCTCTCGGGACGCATGCTGACGCACCGTTGCGTGGTCTGGGCGCGATCCCGGGAGATGGCGTTCGTCTTCATGACTGCCGAGGAAGGGCGGCCGGCGGCGGTCGCCGAGCTGCGCCTCTATCGTCTGACCGACCGCTTGCCCAATCGCCTGGGGCCGTCGGTTGCCCGAGCACAGCGACATGTGGGTGTGTATTACGAGGACCCGGCGCTGTGCTACGACTTCGGCGGGCACGACGCCATGCCGGGATTCGTGAAAACCATCGACCGGCTGACGGACTACATGGAGTGGTCCGGGCAGGATCTCTTCATGTACCCCGGCGTGTGGTACCACGGGCCGCTCTACCCCTCGCGCAGCCAACGGCTGGCCATGTCGCGCAACCACCCCGCCAATTTCATTGGCTATCTGCTGAAGCGTTTCGAGGACCGGGGCCTGAGCTTCATCCCAACCATGAACGTGCATGATCTCTCCAGCCTGACCAAGTACAAGTGTACCGAGGAGCTGATCGCCTCGGGCAAGATGCCTGCCTCCCCGCTGATGATCTACAAGGACGGCATGCCCAACTTGGTCGGTTGGCATGGCACGCCGCCCAACTACAATCCGCTGCATCCCGAGGTACGCCAAGCCATCCTGACCATCGTCGAGGAGATGGCGGAACTATACGGCGATTCGCCCGCCTTCAAGGGGGTCGCCTTCCATCTGCCACGCCACGTCATGCTCTGGTTCGGACACGCGGACGCGGGCTACAACGACTACTGCGTCGAGGCCTTCGAAAAGGAGACTGGCACCAAGATCCCAGTGGCGGCGGATGACCCATCCCGCGCACGCAAGCGTTGGCGCTGGCTGAAGGCCAATGCCTGGGATGCCTGGATCGCTTGGCGCTGCCGGGCCATCCATGCCCTCTATGTCGAGGCGGCCGGACGACTGACTGCCAAGCGCGCCGACCTCAAGCTGATCGTTAACAGCTACCGTCCCAGCATCCGCGATGTCTGGGAGGATGAGGACTACATGAAGCCAGGCCATGTCCAGCGCGTCAACCTCGAAGCCGGGCTCGATGCCAGCCTGTACGCCAAGGACCCGGCCATCGTCATTCAGCAGACCATCTACCCGGCGGATTACCGGTGGAGCCGGGCGCACAAGCAAGGCAGTGAGGTGGAGCGCCAGCGACAACGCCACTTCCAGGCCCAGTCCTTCAAGACGCTAGAGGGCCAACCCGCCGCCTGGGTGAACATGCACGACCGCTACTGGGAAGATGCCGTTGCCCGCAACAAGCCGGTCGAGGCGGACTGGTTCAGGGAGATTGGTTGGCGCGTCGCCACGCTCAATCCCACGCCGCCCCAGTTTCTCCAGCACTACCTGGCCCCCTTTCGCTTTGGGGATGTGCAGACCATCACCAAGGGCGGCTTCCTGA
>JABGQJ010000928.1 GCA_018648945.1 Victivallales bacterium | reverse complement strand
GCCGATCCCATGGGCGAGCACGAACGGCGAGCCCATCTGGTCCATGAACTGCTGGTCCACGACCCAGCCGCCGAGCTGGTCGAAGGACTCCGGCTCGACCAGAATCCGGTCGGCCAGAAGAGCGGATGCAGTCAAGAGAAGCGCAAGGAACGAGTTGGCGCGGCGGCGGGAGAACATGGGCCTGTCCTTGGGGTCGTCCGTTGTATCTGATGTGGGGCAACTCTACCACGCAGTCCCGGTCCCTGCACGCTCGCTGGCTGGCATGCCGGCTGAGCGCTTCGCTGTCTCAGCTTTGCTGCATGGCGAAATCCCGCGCGCCGCCATTGGGGGAAGCTCCGGTGGCAGGCTAAGGTAGTCAGCGTGGATGTGGTACGGACACTTCTTCCCTTCACTGCGCTCCTCTGCGGGTGCGTGGGCACGAGAGGTATTGCCGAGATGCAGATGCAGACACCGTCCCGCCTGATCGTCGCTCCGGTTGGTCCCGAGAATCCGCGCAACAGCGAAGCAGCGATCGTGCCTCTTCGGGATGGCCGCCTGCTCCTGGCATGGACAGAGTTCTACGCCGGGAGCGGGGCGGACCACGGCCCGGCACGCCTCCGCGGCACGCGTTCCGCCGACGGGGGCGCAACGTGGGAGGAAGCGACCACTCTGATCGAGAACGATGGCGGCTGCAATGTCATGGAGGCCAATTTCCTCAGGCTGAAGAGCGGTGCCATTGCTCTGTTCCACTGCCAGAAGAACAGCGAGGGTGCCGATTGCAGAGTGATGCTGCGGACCTCGGACGACGAGGGGGACACATGGAGCGACGCACGACAACTGAGCCCGGCTGGGAAATACACCGGCCTCACCAATGGGCGCGGCATCCGGTTGCGGTCGGGGCGAATCCTGTTGGAGGCCTGGGAAGGCGGCGACAGCTACTGCTGCCTGTCCGACGACGAGGGGCGCACCTGGCACGATGGCGGTCGAGTGCGACCGACAAAAGGGCCGTGCTACGAGCCTGCCTGCATCGAGCTGCGTGACGGGCGCGTCATGATGCTTATGCGCACCGGGCTGGGTGCCCAGTTCAAGAGTCTCTCGACCGATGGCGGGGAGACATGGAGTGAACCGGTGCCGACAGCCTTGACCGGAACCGCAGCCCCGGTGGCGATCAGCCGAATCCCGTCAACCGGGGATCTGCTGGCCATCTGGAACAACAACCTGGGCAAGAACCTGCCTGGGAATACGGGGCGCACGCCATTGACCAGCGCCGTATCAAAGGACGAGGGAGGAACCTGGCGCCGCCTGCGCAACCTCGAAGAGGGCGCGCACGATGCCTGGGCCTATCCAGCCGTGACCTGGGTCGGGGACCGCGCCTTGGTCACCTACTTCACCTACACCGGTGGGCACTCCCTGATCCTGCAGACTCTCCCAACTGCCTGGTTCTACGGGCAGTGATTGGGCACCCGGCCGGCGCGGAGCCGAGGTAGGTGCGCCGGGCCCCGGTGCACGCTTCCGGGAGAGGGTGTCCCGTGGCGGAATCCTGGAGCGTTCGCGGCCGTGGGAACAAGGTCGAACCATCCGCGGGGCTGCCGAACTGGGCCTTGGTGAGGGTGCTTCGGACCTTCCGCCACGACCTTGGCCGTATCGATCTTCTTCCTCGTTCCGGGCATGCTACCGATGCCGTTGGCCACGTGCAGCTCCACGGCACGTAGCTCGGGGAGGCAGAAGGCCAGCAAGGAGAGAATGAGACCGTGGCGAACGGGAGTTCTCATGTGCCTCTCAGCTTCCCGTTGCTGATTCAGGCGGCAGGAGGGCCTGCCGGCACGGCACGGGCCCTCTTCTACTCCACACCCAACGTGGAAATGCGGAAATCGCGGTAGCGAGCGCCACGAGTCCACATATGGCGCAGGCCAATGCGCCCCTCGGTGACAGGCGGGAACTTGTCTGTCCGCCAATGGCAGAGCTGCTCACGCTCCGGGTTGCGGATGTGCATGAAGAGGTCACCCCCGTGTTTGATGATCGTGATCTTGTGGGGGACGCCCTTCTTGAACAGGCCGGTCTTGAAGTAGTCGGGCGCCATATCGGTGTCGCGCAGCCCCTTCCTGGCGCCGGGCATGTACCGCCGCGCGCGGATGTAGTCAGCCACCGGATCGGCGTTGCCGACGTCGAAGGCGGCATAGCTGATGTGGTGCAGATTCATGTTCTTGAAGTACTGGCTCATGCTGGCCACAACGCGCTGGTCCGCCCACTTGGCGATGTCCCTGTCGTGTCCACCCAACTCGCTGCCGGTGGCCTGGAGATAGAGAATGGTCACGGCCTCGACCACGTCGTCGAGCTTGGTGAACTCGTAGTCGAGACGGATATCGCCCTTGAAACTCTCCTTGGTCCACATCACCGCGTGGGATGCGTCTTCCTTGCGGGTGGGGCCGGAGAAGTAGTCCATGCCCTTCTCGCTGTGGGTGATCCGGGCCTTGCGGCCATCGAGGGTCCAGAGCTTGGTCCAATCCCTCGTGCAGGGGTCATGGAAGACCTGCTGCCAGCCGAGTTTGCTGAGTTGTCCGAACTGCTCCATGTCCTTGCTCCTGGGCTTCTTCTTGCTATGGGATTGCGGGTCGTGGATTCCGTGAAGCGGCGTCTTCTGCTGCCCGAAGAGGACCAGCCCTGTCAGGAGGAGGAGCGTGAATGTGTGGAGCCGTGTCATGGTGTCAATACCCAATGGACCGTCGTGTTCTGCGCGACCTCTGAATCTTGCGCGTCGCGCGCCGAATTCCAAGCTGTATGACAGGAATCCGCTCGCCTATTGCCCCTTTGCCGGACGCGTGCGTTGCCCCCCCGCACGAGGGGTCCGGGGAGACGCGTCTTCCCGGCGGGGTTCGGGG
>JABGQJ010000927.1 GCA_018648945.1 Victivallales bacterium | reverse complement strand
GCGAACGCTGGCTTTCATCTTGGCTTTCATCCGCAGACCGTCGAGATCGGGGGGCTCCAGTTGCTGAACTACGGCACGTCGCTCAAGCTCGCAGCCTTGCCAAGGATGCAGGTCACCTACGGGGGGCGGAAGGTCGACGCCCCCTGGCGGCAGGAAGCTGCCGAGCGGATCGAGCGGTTCCGCAAAGCGGATCTCAAGGTGAGTGTGGTGGATGCTCAGGGCCGGCCGGTGCCGGGGGCGGAGGTCAAGGTGGCCATGCGGCGCCATGCCTTCGGTTTCGGCACGGCACTCACTGCCCGCTTGCTGGCGCTGGCCTCGCCCGACGGCGAGGCCTACCGGAAGGTCACCAAAGAGAACTACAACAAGATCGTCTTCGAGAACGACCTGAAATGGGGGCCATGGCGGGTCTCCAAGGACAACAAGAACCGCACCTTCCGGCAGGAATGGTTGGATACGGCGCTCGCATGGCTGGCGGAGAACGAGATTCCCGTGCGCGGGCACTGGCTCGGTTGGGGCTCGGTTACGAGTGGTGGCCAACAGCGTTACGTGGGCAAACCGGTTGAGCATCGGCGGGATCTCTTCGCCCACATCCAGGAGAAGGTGACGGCGGTCGGCAGTCGGGTCGCCGAATGGGACGCGATCAACCACCCCGTGGGCTGGGGGGTAACCTACGAGCAGCTCCACGGCGGACTCGATTTCCATGTGGACATCTTCAGACACGCCCGGAAGACCGCCCCCGAGGGCATTGGGATGTGGATCAATGAGGGCCAGATCCTGCCCGGTGGCAGTCGCCGCGGCGATTACGAGCGGATCATCATCTACCTCATCGACCACGGTCAGGCTCCCGACGGCGTCGGCTTCATGGGCCACTTCAGCCGTAGTTCTCTTACCGCGATTCCCGAGTTGTATGGCGTCTACGAACGCTACGCCAAGCTCGTGCCCAAGCTCCAGATCACCGAGTTCGACGTGAATGTGGGCGGGGACGAGGAACTCCAGGCGGACTACTTGCGCGACTTCATGACCGTCACCTTCAGTCATCCCAGCGTGGATGCGATTGTCATGTGGGGGTTCTGGGCTGGCAAGCACTGGAAGCCCGATGCGGCGCTCTACCGCAAGGACTGGTCCCTCAAGCCGGCTGGGCAGGCCTGGCTGGACCTCGTGCAGAAGCAGTGGTGGACGAACCACACCGGCCAGACCGATGCCGCTGGCAGCCACGCCCTCCGCGCCTTCCTCGGTCGGCACGAGATCACTGTCAGCCATGACGGCACGACCAAGACCGCAGTTCTGGACCTGCCCAAGGTGGGCAAGACCGTCGGGATCAGGCTGCGGTAGGCTGGCTGGGGAAGGAAGCGAGTCATGCGCAGGAAACAGATCGTCATCGGGGTCGCGACTCTCGTTGCCAGTTGGTACGGGATGATGGCCATCCATGAGGCGGGGCATTGCCTGGGAGCATGGCTGACTGGGGCGACCGTGGCGGGAGTCACCTTCCCGCTGCTCGGCTTCTCGCGGACGGACGTGTCTGGCGGGGATCACCCCCTGCTCGTGGTCTGGGCGGGTCCCGTATTCGGGGCGCTTCTGCCGTTGGTCATGTTGCTCTGTTGCCGACGCTTCGGTGGGGTGGGAAGGGATGTCGTGCTGTTCTTCGCCGGCTTCTGCCTGCTGGTCAATGGCATCTACATCGGACTGGGGGCCTCCGCGAAGGTCGGGGATGCCCTTGATCTCATTCGCTGCGGGGCTCCCATGTGGCATCTGCTGGCCTTCGGCGCTACTGCATCCCTTGCTGGTCTTTGCCGATGGCATGGGTTGGGGCCGTTCGGCGACTGGTTCCGCCCCGATCCGAAGCAACTCGGAGCCGATGGATAGGCTGGCCTCTGTGAACATCACCATGCCTTTCGCAGCAAGTGAACCAGGCGCTCGTGTCCAGAATCGTCGTCGCTCAGCTCCCTTGACGGGCAGTCCGAATTGACGTATCGTGGGTCCACAGGTTGTCTGCGGTAGATGTCCCTGCCCGGACCGCGCAGACCGGCAACATAGCCACGCGGGAGGATGCACATGGGGTTGAAGGCGAGACTGGGCTTGGTGGTCTTGAGCGGGGGATTGCTTGCGCTGTGCTTTGCACCGATCGGCTGGTGGCCGCTGGTGGTCGTCGCCCTGCCGCCCCTGTTCCTGGCGATGCGCGGAGCGACGGCGCGGGAAGCCTTCTACCTGGGGTTGGGGCATGGATTCGTGCTCTACGGAGCGACGCTCAGTTGGCTGTTTGGCATTTTCGGGGCGGCGACCGTGGCCTTGCTCTACATCCTGGGGTTCTTCACCGGCATTTTCTGCCTACTGCTCCGGGCGCTGAATAGGCGGAGATGGTCGCCCTACGCCACGGTTTTGATGATCGCCGCGTTGTGGACCGGGGTGGAGTTCCACCGGAGCGAAGTGTTCTTCCTGCGCTTCCCCTGGATGAGCACGGGCTCCAGCATGGGGCCTACCTATCTACTGCCGGTCGTCGGTGTCTACGGGACCACATTCCTGATCGTCCTCGCGGCTGCGGGACTGCTCTATCGCAAGACCTGGCGGATGGGCATGGCCTTGTCACTGGCCCTGCTGGCGTTTGGCGCGTTCCGCCCCGGACGGGTGGAGCCGGCGGCGGAGAAGAGCCTAACCGTTACCGTCGTGCAAAGCGAAGAGGGCTTCCTGGAAACCAATGCTGAGCTGGCCCGCTCCACGGCAGGGCAGCAACCCGATCTGGTCGTCTGGCCGGAATACTCGATCCGCTACGATGTCCGCCAGCGCCCGTCGGATATGGAGAAACTGAAGGCGTTGTGCGCCGAGTTGGACGCAACTCTAGTCCTCGGCACCAAGACCATCGTC
>JABGQJ010000926.1 GCA_018648945.1 Victivallales bacterium | reverse complement strand
GAATGGGTGGGGCAGCTCTACGCCAACCCCCACGACTACCTGAGAATCACCGATTCCGGCGGCGGCAAGTTCTACTTCCTCGCCCCCTCCTGGCGCTGGTTCGGTCGCCATCCCGATTCCCGCGCCATCCGCGTCGTCGGCACCAGCGAGCCCATTTCCATCTACGGACTCAACCTCGAATTCGTCGCCAGGGCCCCCAAGGCCACGCCTGCCACCAACGTCGAGATGGTCCGGGCTGCCAACGTCCGCATCTACGGGCTCAAGCGCGAGATGTCGCCCCCGACCCTGATCCTGCGCGACTGCCGCAACATCGCCCTGTTCGGCCATGGCCGACAGGCCAGCCCGCCGTTCGCCGGCTCCGGCGGGCATGTCCAGGTGCTGGGGACCTGCTCGGGTATCGTGGTCGCGCCGATGATTTTCGACATCGCCCATGGCCCGACGAGCGAACCCACTCTCCGCGAACAGCTCACGGGCGGAACCACCCACGAGATCATCTATCCGGACTGTCTCTCCGTGTACAAGCGCGGCACCCTTGACGACAACGCCATGCAATAGAGAATTCTACCCTCGGAGGCCATTGCCATGCCAGAGACGAACCAGCGGCCCAACGTTCTCCTTATCATGACCGACCAGCACCGGTGCGATTTCATGAACTGCGCTGGCTGGGACGGGGTGCCCACGCCTAGTGTCGATCGGATTGCCCGGAGCGGTGTGCGCTTCGAGAACGCCTATGGGGCCTACCCGGTGTGCGTGGCATCCCGCATGGCCATGCTCACGGGACTGCACGCCCACCAGACTGGCGCGATCAACAACGACGACACGCTCGATTGGCGCTACCGGACCATGGCTCATCACTTCGGCGACAGCGGCTATCTCACCGGTCTGATCGGCAAGATGCACTTCGCCGATGCCCACAACCACGGGTTCGAATACTACCTGAGCATCAACGATTGGCTCATGTACCTCGGGCCACAGGTGCAGCATTACGCCAACGAGATCGCCAGCAATCCACCGAACAAGAACCACTTCCTGCGCAGCGTGTTCGACACCGGGGCAGGCTTCCCGGATGTGTACGACCTCTGGGACCGCAAGGGCAGCCCCTGGGCAGGGAACGTCCAGCAATACGACTTCCATTCCATGGCCTCGGACATCCCCGCCGAGGACCATCTCGACATGTTCGTGGCCCGGGAATCCGCCAAGTTCCTGCGCCGGTACCGCGACCAGCCGTTCTTCCTCTGCGCCAGCTTCATGAAGCCCCATACGCCCCTCTTCCCGCCCCGGGAATGGGCCGAGCAGTACCCCGTCGAGGACATGGAGCTGACCGAGCCCGATGACATCAGCAGCTACCCCGAGCATATCCAGAAGCGCATCTGCAACACCCTCAATCTCGATCCCCTGCTGCGCAAGGCCGCCCGGGCAGGCTACCTCGGCAACTTGGCTTTTGCCGACCACTGCGTCGGGGTTCTCCTGGACGCGTTCGAGGAACAGGGCTTGGCCGAGAACACCATCGTCGTCTACACCGCCGATCATGGTGACATGCACTTGCAGAATGGTCTGGTCGGGAAATTCTGCCTCTTCGACCCCTCGGTCAAAGTCCCCCTGATCGTCAGCTACCCGAAGGCTCTGTCCCAGGATGTGGTCTGCTCCGCCTTGGTGGAACAGCTCGGCCTCTATCCGACCCTCGCCGATCTGACCGACACCGGCCCGGTGGGCGCCCCCGCGCTCCGCCCCATGCCCGATGCTCCCGAGCAGATCGCCGGCCAGAGCTTCGCCGCCTCCGTCCGCGACCCGGAGTTGCCCGGACTCGACGCCGTGTTCAGCGAGTACAACCTACGCAGTGCCAACTGCCAGTACATGCTCCGCACCGACCGCTACAAGTACATCCACAACGACGGTTCCACCGACGAGCTCTACGACCTGCAACAAGACCCCGGCGAGACCCGCAATCGCATCACCGACCCCGCCCTGCAGGCCATCGCCTGCGAACTCCGCGACCGTCTCTTCACCCGCTTCGATCCGGCGGATAATCCCTTCCGCGCTCAGCCTCTGTAGCAGTCCCCTAGTCTGATCTATTCATGCACATCGTTACGGAAGCCACTATCCAGGACTACTCATGTGCTTCGTGGCGAGAATGCATAGTGTGGTGCGGATCAGTATGTTGTGCTAGATTGACACCCGCAGGCGTGTGGGCACCCGTCAAGGTCGGCGTTCTGGCACAACCGGCGGAGATGCAGTATTGGCTGCGCCCCTGTTCCCGGGGCAAACGCAGTGTCGCCCCCATGCGCTGGAGGCGCAACAGTCCAAAGCCTGGGGCAGAGCGTAGCGCCGCCCCAGGTAGCTGAGCCCAACAATGCAGGCTGAAGGTCTGCAACTGCCCGCGCGACACGTGGCGGACTTGCAGCCTGCCGGAACGGGCGTGGCATACCCAGGGCACCGCTTCGCTCTGCCCTGGGCTTGTCCTGTCAGCCCTCCGGGCTATGGGGGCGTTGCGCCTGTGTGCGATCAGTTAGCGTGGACAATGTATTTGGGTGCGCAAGACTCTGCTGTTGCGTATGATAGAGGGTTGCAGTAGATGGTCCATGAATAGATCAGGCCAGGGCTGTCAGCGGGGTTTCCCTGCCAACTCGACCCGCGTGTAGGGGCATGAGAGGCGGGTCGGGTAGGTCTTGCCCTGGTACTGGATCGTCTTCCGGTGGTTGGTAAAAAAATCGATGCGTGTCGCCTTGGGATCGAGCTTGATGGTTGCGGTCCAGATCCCCAGCTGTTCATCACGCTCCATGTCGCTCCAGTTCCCGTCGGGGATGAGTTTCTGAAGGTAGCCGGGGCTGCCGTCCGGAGGACGATCATAGATCCAGAAGATGCGG
>JABGQJ010000925.1 GCA_018648945.1 Victivallales bacterium | reverse complement strand
GGAGACGGGTCTCCCCGGCGGGGTTCGGGGCTGGCCCCGCCCGTCTTCGCGCGCTACTTCGGCGCAGCCGGGAGGATGCGGAAGTTGTCGAACCAGAACTGGTCGCCGTGCTTGCCGTTGCGTTGGGTGTAGAAGCGGAAGAGCTTCACGAGCTTGACGTCGGGGAAGGCCTCGCGAATGGTTCGGGCATCGATGGTGATTTCGTGCCATTGGTCGTCATCCAGGAGCGGGTAGCGGGCGAGATCCTTCACGGAGCCGACCGCGCGGGCCTGGGTGCCGCCGATGCAAAGGCGGCGGTCCGACGGATGAGCGCCCTGGAAGGCATAGAGCCAGAGCCCCACAGGCACACCCTTGGGGACACGGTAGGCAAAGCGGGCGGTGGGGAAACGGTCGATGTCCCACCAACGGGGGCGGATGTCACAGGAGAGCTGGGCATCGTCCCTCCCCTTCGCGTCGTCGGTGGCGAAGACTCGGGCAGAGCGGGTACCGGAGAAGGCGGTGGTGTCGTCGAGACGGCTGTCGGTATGGTGCTGACGAGAGAAGTTCCAGTAGTAGAACCAAGTCGCCAAATTCTCTGCCTCGAAATCGGTATGGACAAGCGTGGCGGTCGCCGTTTCCATGGTCTCGAGGCGGAGCCCTTCGGGGATCCTGGGGCCGGTATCCATTCCCCGCTCATAGGCGCCGAGGTCCGCAGCCTTGCCCGCGTGCGGCATGGTGATAGAGGCAGCGGCCTGCCAAGAGATGGCTTGGTCCAGTTCGAGCGTCTGATGCTCGATATCGACCCGTGTTACCCGCACTTTCACGGTGCCGACCATGATCTCGTCGCCCTTCTCCTGGGCGATGCCGAAGCCATCGTAGAACCAACGCGCATCGCTCACGGGGAGCGTACTGCCCTGCCCTGCCGAACGTGTCCGAGTCAGTGGCTGCCCTCGGTCGAGGGCCGCGCTGGTGGGTTTCAGCTCGTACACATCGTGCTCCGGGTCCACGAACTGGGGCGAGGCGGCGAGATTGTCGGCAAACCAGCCGGATCTGTGCTGATTCGCCTGCTGGGCGGTGAGATTCTCGTTGCTGGGCCAGTCCAGGCGGACCACGGGGGCATCGGGGCGACCACCCCAGAGGAGGTTGCTCGCGAAACGGTTGTCCGGAGCCAGGTTGGTGGCCAGCCGCAGGGCGATGCCATCGCCACCGGGATCGTTGTCGGAAAAGAGGTTGTTCTGGACAATGTTGCCGGTGATCTGATGAGGATCGGGATTCTTCCCGTGGTCGGAGAGCTGGAGCCCGTAATCGTGATTGCGGTACCAGGTGTTGTGGTAGAGTCGCGACCGCAGCATACCGAAGGTGGGCAACTTCTGGTAGGTGTAGGAATTGGCGGTCAGGGGGCCGTAGTGATTGCGGTAGACGAGATTACGGCGGAAGATGCTGTCCTCCATGAACAGCTTGGCTCGGCCATCGGCCGAGCCGGAGCCATCGAACCCGTTGGTGATGACGCAGCGTTCCATCAGCATGCGCTTGGTGGAGAAGCACTCGAAGTTGCGCCCCCAGCGACAGTCGAACACGCATTCGCGCAGGACGTTGTGGGTGCAATCGAACCAGAGACCGAAGGGGCGATGGCCGGCGCGGCTGATGTGGACCCGGGCAAAGACATTGTGGGTGCTCGCCCAGTTGTTCCACATATCGCCCGACACATGGCCCCACTTGCCGGTGTTGTTCGCCCGGGTGCAACGCAGATCCTCGAAGCGGTTGTAGTGACAGTCCCGGCAATCCGCCGGACGGGCCCCGCGGACGTTGTCCATATCGCAGCCACGCAACAGGCTATGCCGCACGCCCTGCCACTGAAACCAGCCGATGCCCGGGGGCGGGCGGAGCCGGAAGCCGACGATCTGGATATACTCCCGGTCCTTGAGCCGCAGACAGGTCCGGGTGCCATCGGTCGAGGTCCCGCCCGACAGGGTCACGCTGCCCGGCTGGTCCACGCGATAGCTCACCGGCGCGCCCTGCTCGCCTGATTTGCCAGGCTCCAGACAACCCCCGTACTTCCCGGGCAAGAAGACAAGAGTCAGCCCCGGCTTGGCCATGGCGTTCGCCTTGGCCATGGACTGCCACGGGCGCTCCCGCGTGCCGGGTCCGGCATCGTCCCCCTGGGGCGACAGGTAGGACGCGTCCCCGGCAGCAACGGCTGATCCAGCAGTGACGAGAAGAGACATGCACATACCACACACGACCCTCATGTGAGGCTCCTCGAAAAGGGCTTGGTTGGCAACGGAGACAGCCTACATGGTGGGCACGGCCGGCACAAGCCCGGTCCGGAGAGCGCCGGGCCTGTGCCAAAGCAGGGGCGGGGAGCGGGGCTGGTCCCGCGCGGGCGTCTGCGCCTCTCCGAACTCGTGCCAACTGGGAACCCCCGCGTCGGTGCGCGAGCAACGGCAGTCGCCTGGCGGAGCGGTAGTCCGCTCCACCAGGCCTCCATGAGGGGTCCGGGGCTGGCCCGAATGCCGCGAAACTTAAGGCATCTGGTCGATCTGCCCGTACTTCATCCCAAGCAGACGCATGTCCTTCGTGATTGCCTCGCATTTGGCGAGCTCCGCCGCCTTTTCGGTGGACTTGTTGCAGGCGAAGGCCGAGGATGGGAACTGGCAGATCTTCGGTCTTGTCCGCCAGGGGTCGTAGATGAAGCAGCACCCGCGGATGGCCTTCAGCCTTCGCTTCATCTCGCGTTTCTGTCCCCGCTGTGGGCACACGGCGGCGAGGATGAAGAGGTCGGCAAGCTCGAGAGCGAATTCGAAGCAGGGCAAGCGGATTCCACGCTTCCTTGGGAACAGGTCGGGCTGCCTGATCCTGTTGCGGACGATGGCGCTGAGGTTGAAGAAGAT
>JABGQJ010000924.1 GCA_018648945.1 Victivallales bacterium | reverse complement strand
TCTACGACCTCGAGGCAGACGTATTGGAGCAGCGCAATCTGGCTGCCGACCCGGCCCACGCCGATGTGCTTGCCGACATGAAGCAGCAGCTTGACCAACTGATAACCCCCTTGCCCCACACATTCGGCGAGTTCGGCAAGAAGAAGGGGCAGGAGTAGCATGGTGAAGCGGCATGCATGGGCAATCACGATGGCGGGGATCGCGCTGGGAACGGGCCAACTCGTCCTGGCCCAGAAAGCGGCAACCACACCGCGCGAACTGCCCGTGGCAACTGCTGCCAAACTCCCCCGCTGGCGCGGCTTCAACCTGCCCTCCCGGATGAACTCGCAGGCGAAGCCCGACAGCCGCCACAACGAGCCGTTCAAGGAAGAGACGTTCCGCTTGATCGCGGAGTTGGGCTTCAACTTCACCCGAATCCCGACCGACTACCGCCACTGGATCGTCGATGGCGACTGGTTGAAGATCGACGAGGCAGACGAAGTCCTGCGCGATCTGGACCGCGTGGTTGCCTGGGGCAAGCAGTACGGCATCCACATCAGCATGGCCTTCGTCTTCGCCCCCGGCTACAACGTGGTGAAGCCAAGCGCGGCGCCGTCGCTCTGGACAGACGCGGGTGCGCAGCGGGCGTGCGCGCACCACTGGGCGATGCTCTCCCGGCGCTACCGAGGCATCTCCAGCAACCGGCTCAGCTTCAACCTCTGGAACGAGCCCCCGAAGCTGGAGCCCGCCGTGCATCTGGCCGTCGTTCAGCAGGTAGTCGCAGCCATCCGCAAGGAAGATCCGGATCGGCTCATCATCGCGGACGGGCGCGACATCGGCAAGACGCCCAGCCCCGAGCTGCTCCCGTTGGGGGTTGCCCAGGCGTTCCACTGCTACCAACCGGGCCAGGTCACCCACTACAAGGCCAGTTGGACCAAGGGCAGCGACCGATACCCCATGCCCACATGGCCTTGGGCTGTTGCCAACGGCTGGTTGCGAGGGACTGGCCATCCCGTACAAGGGGGGCTTCCCCTCGTGGTTCAGGGCCCGTTCCCTGCGGGTGCCCGACTCCGTCTGCGAGTCGGCGATGTCTTCGCGAACGCCACAATGGTGGTCACCGCAGACCAGACCGAGACGTGGCGGAAGGTCTTCCTGACCGGCCCGACCGGCAAGGGAGAATGGCAGAGATCCACCTATCTGGAGCGCTGGAAGGACTACCAGTGCCGATACGACCGTGACTATGAGATTCCCCTGCCAGCGGGCACCAAGAAGCTGAGCATCGCCCTGCCCGAGGGCAATTGGCTCCAGATCAGCGAACTGGGCCTGCGAACAGCGGACGGCCCGGAACGGTCGCTCGCCCTGGACGCAATGTGGGCCGAAGCCCCAACCCCGGTACGGTACGATGCGACCAAGCCGAACACGCCATGGCAGACTCCGGACGCCCGTGGCAGGGAGTGGCTACGCCAGCAGTTTGCGCCTGCCTGGCGGGAACTCCAACGCCAAGGCGTGGGCGTGCTCGTCGAGGAGTTTGGCGTCTTCCACAAGACCCCGCACGACGTCTCTCTACGCTGGCTCGAAGACGCCCTTGTCATCTGGCAGGAAGCTGGCTGGGGTTGGGCGCTGTGGAACTTCACGGGGCCCTTCGGCATCCTCGACAGTGGCCGAACCGACGTGCAATACGAGGATTGGCAGGGACACAAGCTCGACCGCAAGATGCTCGAACTGTTGCAGAAATACTGAGGGCGAGAGCCAGGCAAAAGGAGAAACACATGAAGATTGACCGGATCGAGACCTTCCTTCTGAAGGCACCACTGACGGGTGGGGATCGCTTCTATTCCTCCCAGGCTCCCTTTGGCGAGCGCGCCAGCCTAGTGGTTAAGATCACCACCGACGATGGCATCGTGGGGTGGGGTGAGAGTGGCGTTTCCATGCCCGTGGACCATCTGGCCACCTACATCCATGATGTGCTTGCCCCGCGTCTGTTGGGACGGAATGCCGCCCAGACGGGCCCCATTGGGCACGAGCTCTACGCCTTCTCCCGCGACTTCGGGCGCAAGGGGGCGAGCATCGACGCCATGAGCGGGATCGACATCGCGCTCTGGGACATCCGGGGCAAGGCCGCGGGGCAACCGATCCATGCCCTCATGGGCGGAGCTTTCCGCGAGGAGGTCCGCGCCTATGCGAC
Organism: Victivallales bacterium; assembly: GCA_018648945.1. The sequence goes on along the minus strand of JABGQJ010000924.1, from coordinate 708 downwards.
GGGCCTCTACTACACCGAGGCAGACCTGACCGACCCAGCCGGGGCGGCGGATCGCTCGCGTGAACTGGCAGCATCCTATCTGGAGCAGGGCTTCTCCGCCGTGAAGGGGAAGGTTGGTCTGCTGTCCCTGCCCCACGACATCCGGCGCATGGCTGCCGTTCGCGAGGAAGTGGGGCCAGACTTTCTGCTCATGACCGATGCCAACCACGCCTACAACCGCCACACCGCACGCATCATGGGCGAGGCGCTCCAGGAACTGAACTACTACTGGTTCGAGGAACCCCTCGTGCCGGAAGATATCGAGGGAACCACAGCCCTGCGGAACGCCCTCTCCATCGCCATTGCCAGCGGCGAGTGCGAATACACGCGCTATGGCATGCTGGACCTGCTCAGGGCGGGCGCGGTAGACATCCTCCAGATGGACATCTCCGCCGCCGGCGGACTGACCGAGGGGCAGGCAACATTGGCCCTTGCGGCAGCCTACCAGACCCCCATGTGCCTGCACGTTTGGGGTAGCGGTGTGGCCGTGGCGGCGGCGCTGCAATTGACCGCAGTCATCCCACCGATTCCACATACGGCCCAACCCCATGCCCCCGAGAACGCCCCGCTCTTCGAATTCGACCGGACCCGCAATCCGCTGCGCGACGACCTCGTGCAAGGCGGCTTCCCGCTCAATAACGAAACCCTCCTGATCCCGCAGTCCCCCGG
>JABGQJ010000923.1 GCA_018648945.1 Victivallales bacterium | reverse complement strand
TGCCCCGAAGACAGACATCTTTCCGCTGAGCCCCGGGACATTGCGTCCGTCAGGAGTCATGAAGCTACTCAGCTTCACCTCCACATTCCTGGGGCTATTGACCAGGGTGTTCCTGAGTGCAAGAGCAACCGTTTCCGTTTCGTTCCGGGCCATCACGATGTGGATCGGCTGGTTGATCGACTCAGGCCTCGGCAGCACGGGCTGGTGGCTGATCGACGACCAGGTCGGCACAGCTGCCCAGACCGCGTTCTGAGCCTGGTGCTCGGGTTTGAGTGATTTCACCCAGTAGAATGATTCCCGGTCTGAGACGGCGGACTTGCTGATGCCGGTAATGGTCGGAAAGGTGACCCCGACCGGGTACTGCCCTGTCGCTATTGGAGCGATGTTCTCGGGGACATCCTCTTCCGAACCGCCCCAGGCAAGGACTTCGTTGAGTCGTGTCTTGCCGGAAGATCCGAGAGTAAGCCGGACGAACCGTCCTCTTGCAGGTTTGGCGAACTCGATTCGATGCAACTCCGCCTCCGGGCAGTTCTCGATGCTTCGTTCGTAGACCTTGTTCCAGCCTCCGTCTTCCGTCTCGCGCATCTCTATGGTGATCGATACTCGCTTCGTCGGCGTGATGATATCCCATTCGGCGAAATCACAGATCCTCTTGAGATCGAGTATGACGGTGAGCGGCTTCCCCCCGGACACGCCGACGCCCGTCTTGCGTTTCCCGTCCAAAAGCACGCGCCCGCGCTGTTCGGGCGTGTCGCCGCCGCGGTCCGCCGGAGCATTCGGCTGCGTCCCCTCATACTCGCAGGTCATCCCCGTCAGCACGCATTCGCCCCAGTAGCCCACGTTCCCCGAAAGCAGCTTTCCGGGAGGACCTTCTGCCTCGTCCTTGCTACCGTCGAACCAAACCAAGTCCGCATGGCAGAGGCTGGGCACCATGGTCAACAGCATGATGCCTGCGAGGAGTCCTGCCGATAGAGCCCGGCCGCGTTCCTTCATTCTCATCATCTTTATCCAGTGTCCTTCTCATGTCTATGGGTCATGCGGCTGGGCCGGGGCGTTTCAGGGCAACTTCTTGGCGCCGGTTGGGAGACATGCCCGCAACGCCCGGTCCCGTAAGCTGGCAAGGGGTTCACCGGCCCTGTAGCCGGCCAGCAGTTTGTCGACCAACGCCTGCTGGCCGCGCTGCCGCAGGGCGGTGAGCAGGCGGTAATCCTCCCACCCATCGCGTATGATCTCATAGATCGGCATGATGACGGGACCGTGGGGACTGGGAAACACCATCTGGTAGCTGTAGCTCAGCGACGACCAGGTGCGGATGTCCCAGGGATTGCCGCGGGGGGAGTAGTAGCAGTAATAGCCCCAACCGTTGAAACCCATGGAAAAGGCTTTCCAGGCCATACCCCGGCCGGCCCGGCTGGCTGGATGCATGTAAAGGGCCCGGACGAAACGGGGCTGTGCCCACAACTCGCGGGTGACGAGGCTGTCCCCCACCAGACTGCTAACCGGCACGGAGATGTCAACCAACTCGTTATACCACGGCGCGAAATGCTCCATGATGACCTCCTGAGAGGCATGCCCCTTCTTCCAGAAAAGCGGGTTCATATAGATGCGGACCTTGGGATCGGTCTGGCGAATGATGCGAGCAAGGGCGCCAAAGGTGGCAGTATTCGACGCCTGCGGTTCGTCCCACAACTCCACCCACCAATCGTCGTAGTCAAGGCCCAGCCCCTTGGCCTGGCCCACCAAGACCTCCAGGTGCTGCGCAATGCGTGCGCCATCCTCGGCGGTCAGTTGCTCCGGCTTGAGCAGATTGCAGAAGCCGCGATGGACATAGTCACGGGGTATGCCGGTGACCCGGTAGTACGTTTTACCGTGTGAGCCGAACGCTTCGGCCTTGCTTCCCGGATTCGGCAGGCCGTTCCACACGGTCACGCCCAGTTGGCGATTGACCAGCGCATCGTTCTCAATCCTGCGCTGGCTCTCGAACGGGAACTGCCGGGTGCCGTTGCCCCAGCTGCGAACCCACAGATCGGATTCGGGGAGAGTGACGTCCGCCACGTCGATGGTCAGCTCCATGGCGGCCCTCCTGCCGCTTGCGGCGGTGGCGGAGACCGTCCCGGTGTAGCGTCCCGGCGGGGCGTCATTGGTGGTCACGCGGAGCATGAATACCGCCGAGCCGCCGGGCGGCAGGAGGAGGCGGGGATAGTCACGGATGGCGACGCCGTTGCTCAGATAGCGTTGCATCAGGCTGCGGCCGAGCATTTGGCCTTCGTCAAAGAACGGCATGACGCGGACGGCACCGCTGGGTCCGGATTCGGCAGGCATGCCGTCGCCGACCATCAGCCGGAGGCGCTGCTCGGCGCTCAGCCGATGTTTCGGCGGGGTAGCGGGCAGAGCGCCGCCGACCAGCAACCTGGCAGCCACTCTCGGCTCCGCTTCGGGCTGGCCCGCCCGGCGCAGAACGATCCCGTTTACGTTCACGGTGAGGGGGCGGGTCGCTGACGGGTTGGTCAAGGTGACGTAGGTACTCTCCGTTTCGTTGCGGGCCAGGAGCAGGCGAAGCGGGGCGTTGATGGTGGCGGACCCCGGCAGGATGGGTTCCGTCGGACTGGCAGCTCCGGTCTGTGCCCAGATCGCTGGTGCTGTGGCGTGCGCGCCGATGGTGGAGCGCCACTCGCCAAACCGGGAGACCGGAAGACGGGTCTCTTCGATTCCCGGAATCGACTCGATCATCCCCACGGGCAGGTCCATGCGGTATGTCGGCGCAATGTTCTCGGGGTAGGTCTCCGAGACCTCGCCCCGGCCCCACACCATCACTTCATCCACATAGGTGATGCCCGCGGAGTCGATGGACAAACGCATATAGCGGCCACGGCTGTCTG
>JABGQJ010000922.1 GCA_018648945.1 Victivallales bacterium | reverse complement strand
GTCGCTCCTGGTTCTTGGGCGAATAGGCGATCCAGTCCCGGACGGCCACGTCCAGCGTGTTGGGACCGTCCAGGTTCAGGGCATCCGTCACGTCGAGCTCAAAGGGCTCGGAGCCATACCTACGGAAGCCGACCTGCTTGCCATTGAGCACCACGCGGACCTCACAGAGCGTGTGGTCGAAGAACAGCGTATACCGTTCGCCTCGGAGAAAGGCAGGGGTGTCGAACGTCTTGCGGAGCCACGCGCAATGCCCGGCCTTGTTCGAGAGCTGTTGGGGCACATGCGTCTCTGCCCAGGTCGCGTCCGCAGGGGGAGTCTCTCCCGTCTCGGGACCACGGAACTGGTGCAGTTGCCACTCGCCATTGAGACTGGCCCGGCGGCGCGGCCCGACGCGAACATCGCGCACGCGGAACCGGGACAGCCGGATGGGCTCACAGTCCTCCGTACCATCCAGGGAGACGGTGAGTCGATCCCGCGCTGTACTGCTGGCCTTGAACTCGAAGGGCAGGGAAAGCGTCTTGAGCGCGGGTACCTCGACCGTCTGCTCCGCGGTGAGTAACACTCGTTGCTCGTAGTCACGAGCCATGGCGCTTACCCGGACGCTCCGGGGTGCCACGCCGGGATTGTAGAGAGCCAGCGTCTCACGCACGACTCCGTCCTCATCGGTTGCCTCAACCCAATCCGTTCGAAGCCAGGTCGTCTGCCTCGGCGGCACGGCTGGCATCGGTAGTGTCACGGCGTTGCCGGTTGGTGCGTCCAGGTAGCAGTGCAGTTCACCAAGGACCACCCACTGGCGATATGTCTGGTAGACGACGCGTACGGTGTCTGTCGCGCCGAGAGTCACCGCCGTGCGGCTGCGCAGCTCGCCCGTGTAGTGTCCGTTGGGTTGCCGCACCGGCTCCGTATGCCCTCCCCAAGGCACGGGCGTGTCGTTCACGTATAGCTTCAGAGAACCAGTGGTGAACTCGTCGAGCAGGTACTCGCTCGGGATGACCCCCCAGGTTTCGAGGCCCAGCCAGAAGGTCCCCGCCTGTGGTGCGGCCCAACGCAGTTGGTCGTATTTGGCTCGGCTTCCCCGCAGGCGAAGCCCATCGCGCCCCTTGCCAAAGGCATCCTGGACGATCTCGGGTGCCACGGGGGCACCGGCGTGCACAACCTGTGCACCCCGGACAGGGATGGCGATGGGTGCCGCATACAATGAGATCGCCCCGATGAATACGCCGATGGTGCCAATCGTTCGCCGCATGTGCATGCCCTGCCTTTCCTCTTGGTCAGTCTCGCCAACAGATCGAGGTTCGCTTTGCGATGACAGGAGGAAGATAGCGACTGATGGTGCTGCGGGCAACGGGTTGCGGACCATCCGAGACTCGGCCGAGCCGTCGCGCTGGTCACGAATGCCCGCCACCGGTGGGAATCCCGCCGTCGCTCGGTCGCCAGAACTCCGCCCCCTTCCATTCCAGCGCGTTCTCTGTATCTTAGTCATGCAGGGAATCCGTGGAATGCGATTGCCCGTGGGCGCGCACGGGCGCCACGAGCCAGGAAACGCCCGCCTCCCTTCATGTTGGCAGAGGAACAATGAAATACACGACACGCTGGTGGTTGCCGCCCCTCCTGCCCCTACTTTTCGCCGCCGTCTGTCCGGCGCAGGAGCTGGTCTGGAACAGCGATTTCTCGCGAGGGTTGCGTGGCTGGAAGCTGGATGGGAACAGCAAGCTCAAGCGGGAGGGCGCGACGATGCTCGTCCGCCTCGTCGGTCCCAAGGGCAATGGGGTAGCCGAGTGCCGCTCCCCCGTGCTGAAGTTGAGCGGGGAGGAGGGCCAGTATGAGTTGATCTGCACCTACCGCACCGAGATCAAGCAGTCCCACCTACACGGCGGGGCATGGCTCATCCACCGCAAGCTAGACGCCGCTGGCAAGCTGGTCGGGGAGTGGACCGGGCTGATCCTGAAGGCCTCCACCGAATGGGGTGTGGTCAAGGGGATCATCAAGATCCCGTCCGGAGTCAAGACATTCGAGACAGGGATCCGCGTTCAAGGTCGCCCCAATCGTGTCCTCGATGTGAAGTCCGTGTCCCTGCGGAAGATCCGGTGATGGGAGGAACCATGAGAACGCTGTCACTGCTCCTCGCCCTGCTTGGCTCCAGCTTGCTCGTCTCGGCGGCACCAGAGCCCCTCTCACTTTACGTATCTCCCGGTGGCAACGACGCCTGGAGTGGAGGTCTCCCCGCGACCAACGCCCCAGGGACGGACGGTCCGTTCAGGTCCGTGGCCCGTGCCCGCGACGAGATCCGCCAGCTCAAGACCAAGGGACCAACCAGGCCGGTGACCGTCTACCTTCGCGGCGGCCGGTACGAGCTTGCAGACACCCTTGAGTTCACGCCTGCGGATTCTGGTACGGAAGACGCCCCCATCGTCTACTGCGCCTATGGACAGGAAGTCCCGATCCTCAGTGCCGGCAGGAAACTGGTGAACATCCGGAACGCCGGCCCCCATTGGGAGGTGGATTTGCCGGAGGTGAAACAGGGGGATTGGGATTTCTCCCAGCTCTTCGTCAACGGCAGCCGCCGGATGCGCTCGCGCCTCCCGGAACAAGGCTACTACTACATCGCCGGGAAGGCACCGCAGGCACCGTATCTGAGCGGCAAGTATTCCGACGCCTTCCGCTACGATCCCCGGGATCTCCGGCTGCCCCCGAACGAAGACTTGCTTGCCACCGAGGTGGAGGTCTTCCACCACTGGTCCACATCCAAACTCCGCGTCGCCGAGATTGATCGGGGCATGCAAACCGTTTCCTTCACCGGTGCCACCCACCGGTCTCTGACTGCCGGCACCCGGTATCTGGTGGAGAATACGCAGTCGGGCATGCGTCGGCCCGGCCAG
>JABGQJ010000921.1 GCA_018648945.1 Victivallales bacterium | reverse complement strand
CTCAATGGACGGCGGACATATTCGCCCCTGCCACCCCATCTCTCGTGGCCGACCGGCTGACGGGCGCATTCACTGTCGAAGGGAAGCAGTCGGTTGGCTTTGCCCTCCGCGACTGCTGGCAGCGCTGGCCCAAGAGTTTTCGTGTTGCCGGCGGGGCCTTGCAGGTCTCGCTGTTGCCCAAGTTGCCGCCCGGGGCCTCCGGCGAAGGCATGCCGCACTACCTGCGCTACCCCTTTGCCGACGGCCTATACAGGATGAAGTGGGGCATGGCCTTCACCGAAGAGCTCAGCGTGGACTTTGCAGACGGCGGTTCGGCCGCCGAGATGTCTGCCGAAACGGACCTGCCGGTCATCGCCGTCTTGCCCGCCGCCTACTACGCCGAGACCAAAGCGGCAGGTATGCTGGCCGCGCCCGTTGCGAAACAGTTCGCGCACTGGGATGCGTTCGTGGCCGATGGCTTCGCTCGGCACATGGAGCGCAAGAAGAAGTACCGCGAATACGGGTTCCTCAACTACGGTGATTGGTATGGCGAACGCGGGCGCAACTGGGGCAACAACGAGTATGATCTGGCACACGGACTCTTCCGCCAGTTCCTGCGGACGGGGAATCGTGCCTATTGCCGTTGGGCACAGACCGCAGCGCGGCATCAGGCGGATGCGGACTGCGTCCACGCCTACCCCGATCCCGCCTACGTGGGCTCAAATCACCAGCACAGCATCGGTCATACGGGTGTGTGGTCCGAACGGGCGAAGCGCGCCACCTGGACCCACCGGTACGACTCCCACACCAGCGCCGAGAATGGCCACACCTGGGCCGAGGGCATGGTGGATTCCTGGTGGCTGACTGGCGACCCGCGCGCCATGGAGTCGGCCATCGGCCTGGGCGAACACATTGCCTGGGCCATGTCCACCCGCTTCCGTCGCCTGGGGACCCATGAACGCAGCGCCGGTTGGTCGCTGAAGGCCATCCTCGCCGTCTATGCCGCCCGCCCCGATCCCGAATACCTAGCGGCTGCCAAGCGCATCGCGGCAGTGGCCCTTAGGGAACAGGATCTCGAGCAAAGCGGGACTTGGCCGCACCTCCTCCCCATCGATCACGCTGGCGGGCATCGCGGCGCAAAGGGCAACAACCTGTTCCTGATCGGCGTGCTGTTGGAGGGACTCAAGAACTACCACGAAGCCACCGGTGACCCCGCCACCGAGCGGGCCTTGATCGCCGGCGTGGACTGGATGCTGAAGTCCTTTGATCCCAAGGTCGGCGGCTGGCCCTACTCGGCAAGTGCCACGGGCGAGCCCTTTTACCCGGCCCGGACCAGCCTCAATCTCCTGGTCATCGACCCCATCGCCTACGTCGGCAAACTGACCGGGCGCAAGGACTGCTACGAGGCGGTCGCCAATGCCTTCAGCGCGATCCTGATCGACCGCGCCCCGGCCAATGGCAAGTCACTGGCCCAGCGCCTCGTAAATGCGGACACGATTCTGGCCCTTCTCCAGGAACACTTCGCGGCGACCGACCCCAAGCGCGGGCTGGAGTTGCTCTCCGACGATGGCTTCATGGATGCCATTGTCCGCATCCCGGACGCCGCCGGCTTCAGACTGCGCTCACCCACCACGAAGGTCTTCCATGTGCGGACCACCAGCGGCGTGCCCGTGCTCAGTGGCACGCGCAGACCGCATGGCTCCCGCCCCAAAGAGATGGTCACCGGCACGCTCGTGGTCACAGACACCACTGGCAAGGAAGTCGCGCGCAAGGAGTTCAGCACCGACCACCCCTACGATTGCCAGATCCCCCTGCCCAAGGCCAAGGGACAGGTCTACCGAGTCACGGTGACCGATGACGAACGGGGCGCCTGGAATCTGGCCGGCGACGGTGCCCAGGTCGTCGCCGAGGTCGTGAAGGGCTTCAGCATCGGCGGGGTTGGGCGCGCCCGATACCACTTCCTCGTGCCCCCGGACTGCACGGCGTTCTCGGTACGGGTCGAAGGCGTGCACACGGGCGAGTTCGGGGGGATCGTGGTCGATCCCAGTGGCAAGATCGTCGCCATGCATCGGGGCACGAACGATGGCAAGACTCGGCTCACCTGGGCAGTGGAGGAGAAACAGCCCGCTGCCGCCAAGCCGCCCGTTGCGACTCTGCAGGTTCAGCCCCCACCCGCCGACCGAGGCAAGGTCTGGGGCCTGCTCCTCTGGGCGAACATGGACATCCGTTGCGGCTTGGCCGGCGTCCCGCCCATCCTCTCGCGCTGCAAGGAAGACTGGTTCCAGCCACCCCGCAATTGACCTCTGCTGGACTTGCCCTATGCGCCGCGCTGGGCAACCCAGATGATGTGGTGGCTGCCCTTTCGGGACCCATGGGAGCGGGCCGCGACTTCCTCCACCCGGAAGCCTGTCTGGTTCAGTCGCCTGGTGAAGGGACGGCTCGGGTAGGCCGACCAGACGGCGTAGATCCCCTTGGGACGCAAGGCCGCGTGGGCGGCCCGCAGGCCGGACTTGCCGTACAGCCAGCTATTGCCGCCCTGGGTCAGGGCGTCCGGGCCGTTGTCCACATCCATCATAATCGCGTCGAAGCCAGCCTTTTCAGCCCGGAGGATGTGGGCGACATCGCCCTCCCTGACTGTAACCCGACGGTCGTTCAAGGGGTGACCAGCCAGCGCTGCTAGCGGGCCTCGATTCCACTTTGTCACCGCCGGGATGAGTTCACTCACCACCACTTCGGCATCGGCACCGAGTTGCTTCAAGGCGGCGGCAGCCGTGTAGCCCAAGCCCAGTCCGCCAATCAGGACGCGGGCCTTGGGCCGCTTCGCGATTGGCGTGCAGGCCAGCTTTGCCAACGCGTCCTCGGAGCCGTGGACGAAACTGTCCATCAGCTGTTCGTTCCCTACTCGGATC
>JABGQJ010000920.1 GCA_018648945.1 Victivallales bacterium | reverse complement strand
CGCCAGGGCGGCGGCATATCCCGAGGAAGGCGCCAGCCCGACGATGCCTGGGAACCCGGATTGCACTGCGCGCCCGGGGATGGGCGCATCTCCAGGCGTTGGCATCCATCTTGTCCATGCCGCCCATGCGCCGCAGGCAAGCCCATGCCGTCCATGGCATTTCGCACTTGCCCGTGGTCGCCGAAAACGAGACAGTCCCAGTCAGGGAGCCTTTGGGGCCACCGGTTCGGGTGCGGTGCGGTACTTCTTGTACAGCTCTGTTCCCAAGGCCTCGTTCATGGCCTGCGTCTCGGTCTCCAGCTTCTGGGCCACCACTGGGTAGTAGTGGTTGGTGTAGAAGAAGTGCCGGGCGACGTCCATATCGACCAGATGGGTCTTGTCCGCTTTGACGGTTGGCATCAGCAGGATGCGACCGAGGGCGAAGTCACGCAGCCTGAGCTGCTCCCGGTTCTGGGAGTTCAGCTCGACGGCCTTGCCGACGACGATTGCCCGCTTCAGGCGCACGAAGTCCTTGGCGTCCCGCAACAGAATGGTGGCGCGTTTGCGGCTGGCTTCTGCGGGCTGGTTCATCTCCCACAGGAGTTTCTCCCAGGCATCGCGGCTTGGGCAGTCCACAACCGTGATCTCGGGCACGGGTTCCATGAACACATCTCCGGCACGGTCGCTGTCCCGCCGTTCGGTGAAGGTGAGGGCGAGGGCCTTGGTGGGCGTGTCATCCGGTGCCCGCTCCTTCTCGAGGTCGAAGGGGTTGTGCAGGCCGGGCTCGGCCTCCGAGAGCTTCGCTATCCGGCGAGCGAGCCAGCCGACCCCGACCTGGGCACCGGCTGCGTTGGCTTCAAGGAAGATCAGGCGTTTCTCGTCGATGGGCGTCTCAATATCCCGCCGCCGGACCACTTCGTAGATCTGCCGACAGACGAGGATGTCTTCGCCGGGGATGCGCCCGTTGCTGAAGCTGCTGAATGGATGCGTGAGCGACAGCTGCTGCTGCTCTCTAACCGCGCGGTCGGCCGCGCCCTGAAGGGCCTTCAGTTGGCGGTTCTGAGTCAGGAAGTCCAGGTTGAACACGTCTTCCGCCCGGATTCTGTACGCGTCCCTAAACAACTCGGCTCCGAAACTGTCGAAATCGTCCGTGTCCTTGGGCAGGGTGCGGGCCACGGCTTCGTTCTCGGGCAGGACATTGGGGGTGATGACGATGATGACCTCGCGCCGTCCCCCTTGGTCTTCCTTGGTGCGGAACAGGCCGCCGAGGAGCGGTATCTTCCCCAGGAACGGGACGCGGCGTTCGCCGTTCTGGTCATCTTCTGCGACCAGTCCGCCAATGATGAAGGGGGTGCTGTTCGCGACCCGGGCAAAGGTCTTGACCTCGCGGACGGTCAGGGTTGGCGCGCGGGCCACCTCGAACGGGTGGCCACTCGAGTCCGAGCCGTAGACCACCACGTCCTCACCCGCCTTCTGTGCGGTCACCGATGCGCTGAGCTGCATGCCGACCTCGGTTCCGTCGTTGCTCACGCGCGGGCGGACGCTCAGCTCGATACCGGCGGTTACCTCCCGGAAGCTGACTGAGGTGAAATTGTTGCTGCCACTGAACTTGCTCTCAGCCACTGGGATCTTCTCGGATACGTTGATGTAGGCCATGCGGTTGTCGAGGGTGAGAATGCTTGGCCGGGAAAGGATGCGAGCTCGCTTGCTCAGCACCAAGGCCTTGAGCTGGGCCTGGAAGCTGTCGAGGACCTTGTCGGCCGTCACGATCAGGGTCGGGTCGGCCAGGCTGCCGCCTCCCGGCAGGACCAAGTTCCCCACCTGCAGGTCCCCCGTGGTGTGCTTCCCCAGCCAGTTGCCGTCGGATAGCGAGGTGCGGTCCAGGTCCCACTGGACACCCAGTTGCGCCAACTCCCCGGACGAAATCTCGAGGACCATTGCCTCGATCATGATCTGACGGGCGGGCGTGTCGATGACGCTGCGGATGCGGTGCAGCATCTCACTGAGCTGCTCGGGGTGGCGCGAGTCGTAGAAGACGAGCAGGTTGGCCACCGGGTCCGTATCGGTCTGCGGGAATGGCTTCTTGGGCTCCGGAAGTTCGTAGAATTTCGTACTTGGCATGATCATCACGGCGGGCAGAGCGGCCGGATCGACGGCCTTGCCGGCGGTGACGGTTCGGTAGCCGAAGACCTGGAGCAATTCGAGGCAACGCTTCGGGTCGGTGTGGCTCAGGATGATATGTTCTGCCACGACACTGGGCGGCAGTTCGGTCGTCTCGACCGCAACTGGCGCTGCGGCTGGCTTGGCGGCCGCCTTCTGGGCCTGGACGTGCGGCACCCCCAACATCGACGCGGCAAGCAGCGCCAGGCAGGTCAGCGAGATCCGGGAGGAGGGGAGGAAGGACGGGGAGTCGGCGGCGGGAGAACGGTCGTGGGCTTGCATGGCCTCTCCAGTTGTCGATCGGGTCTCGTCTATCAGGTCGATTGCTTGGGTATGGGGGGGGCGAGGATGTGACCGGCCCCGTGCAGGGCCAGGGAGAAGAACGACTTGATCTTCTTAAGCACGGTTGCGGCCAGGGACTGGACTCTCTCCTCCGGTTCCTCGATCACCGCTTCGGCCATCGCCTGTTCGGTGGCGACGCGGCGCTCGGCCACGATCCGGCTGATGCTCTCGGTCGCTTCCGGCCTCGCTTCGAGGATCGGGGCGAGGTGCTCCTTGCGGATCTCGTAGGCCAGCGCCTGGGTGGCGGCCTTCACCGTGGCTGCACGCTTCGCTCCCGTAAGCAATGACATCTCCCCATACACATCGCCGCCGGTCAGTTTGCCGACCTTGATCTCCCCGCCGGTTTCTGGTGAGTTGGCAAAGACCTCCATCATGCCCTCGAGCAGGACGAACATCGAGTCACCAGTG
>JABGQJ010000092.1 GCA_018648945.1 Victivallales bacterium | reverse complement strand
CCAGCGCGGCGATGCCACCATGGGCATGGGCGGCTGGTGGAGCGTCGAAGTCGGCGGCACCAAGGGCACCTTCTGCATCGAGAACTGCGTGGAGCAGTACACCTTCTACCCCTGCCCCGGCACGGAAGGCGCAGCCAAGCCCGAGAAACTCGGCGTGGGCGCCGCGCCCCCGCCCACCGTCCACAACACCGGCGTGACCGATTTCAGCGAGACCTTCCCCCGCCGCATCCATGCCTATCTGGAAGACGTGACCAACAAGGTGCCGAAGCACGAACTCCGCGCCAGTGGCCGCGATGCCCTGGCCACCTTGGAGTACACCTTTGCGGCCATCGAGTCCTACGAGGAAGGCGGCGAACTGGTCCGCCCTAATCCCCTGCCCATCATCAAGCACATTCCCGCCGAGCGCGAGTCCTAGTCCCCCAGCTATCTGGAGAAACACCATGAAGATCGGTGTGAATTCTGTCCTTTTCGCGAACGTGGACGCCGAAACGGCGTTCAAATGGACCAAGACCTGTGGCTACGACGCCATCGAGGTCAGCGCCATTGCCGGCATGAAGCCCCACCTGCCCATCGACAACTGGCAGGAAGTGGCACCGAATCTCAAGGAACTGAGCGCCCGCTACGAGCTGCCCATCCAAGCCATGGAGCAGCCCAATCAAGATGCCACCGTCATGGAGCAGGCCATGCAGGCCGCCGTCGAGATCGGCATCCCCATCATCAACTGCGGCCCCGGTGGGGTCAGCGACGATGAGGACAGCTTCCAGGAACGCGTCGAGTCCCTGGGCAAGCTGGCCGACATGGCCGAGAAGTATGGCGTGACGCTCTGCGTCAAGGCCCACGTCAGATCCGCCATCTACAACACGCCCACCAGCCTGCGGGCGTTGAAGGCGATCACCTCCCCGGCCTTTGGTCTGGACATGGACCCAAGCCACATCTTCCGCGCCGACGAAAATCCGGTCGAAGCCATCGCCGCCGTGGTGGACCGCATCAAGCACATCCACATCCGCGACTGCGTGGAACGCGTGGGCAGCCCCGGCACCCCGGAACTGCAGGCCAACGGTCGTGGCAACATCGATCTCCTCGGCTACATCCGCGTGCTGCACGAGAATGGCTACGCCGGACCGGTTGACCTCGAAGTCATCGGTGCCGGAGAGTACGAGCTCGCCGCCAGCGTCGCCATTGCCGCCGAGACCCGCGGCCACATCCAGGCCTGCCTCCAGGCCTGCGGCGCCCGCTAAAGGACAGACCATGACTATCCAAGTCGGAATTCTGGGCTTTGCCCACGGACATGTGCATTCGTACTGCGCGAAGTGGCGGGAAGACGCCGCCTATGGCGTGCAGGTCGTCGCCGGTTGGGATCACGACGCGGCGCGGCGCGCCCAAGCGGCAGAGAAGCATGGCATCGAAGCCTGCGACTCCGCCGAAGCCCTGCTCGCACGGGCCGATGTCGAGGCGGTTGTGATCGCCGCCGAGACCAGCTTCCACGCGGATCTGGTCGAGCTGGCCGCCGCTGCCGGCAAAACCATCATCCTCCAGAAACCCATGGCTCTGACCATGGGCCAAGCCGACCGCATCGTCGCGGCCGTGGGAAAGGCGGGCGTCCGCTTCACCATGTGCTGGCAGATGCGCGTCGATCCCCAGAACATGAAGATGAAGGAGCTGGTGGAGAGCGGCGTTCTCGGCCAGGTCTTCATGATGCGCCGGCGCCACGGTCTGCCCATGTGCCTGCGCCCGGATTTCGCCGACTCCTGGCACGTGGCCCCCGAATACAACCGCGACATCTGGGCCGACGACTCGTCGCACCCCATCGACATGGTCCACTGGATGTTCGGCAAGCCCGAATCGATCACGGCCGAGATGGAGTCCCTCTACAATCCCCGCATGCCCATGGACAATGGCGTCGCCATCTTCCGCTACAAGGACGGCCCGCTGGTCCACGTGGACTGCTCCTTCACCAACCCCGCCTGCGAGAACACCACCGAGATCATCGCCGAGAAGGGCAGCATCATCCAGAACTACGGCGACGGACCAAGCTGCAATGTCAGCCGGCCCGACAGTGCCGTTCCCCTGAAATGGTACCTGACCGAGACCAGCGAGTGGGTCAACAGCGACCTCACCTCGCCCCCCAGCCACGGCAACCGCATCGCCGGCCTGGCCGCTCCCCTGAGCGAGTTCCTGGCGGGCACGCGGGGCCCCATCGCCACTGCCGAAGAGGGCCGCACCAGCCTGCGCATGGTCCTCGCCTGCTACGTCTCCAGCCGCGAGGGACGACGCGTCGCCCTCGACGATCCAGCCATCGACCAAGTCTAGCAATACGCAGCGTCCCCGAAAGGATACGAACCATGAGCAAGAAACCGAATCTGCTTCTGATCGGCATCGACTCCCTGCTTTCGAAGCACATGAGCTGCTACGGCTATCCCCGGCTCACCACCCCGCACATCGACGAGTTCGCCTACGAGGGCACTCTCTTCGAGAACACCTTCTCCCCCCACGTCCCCACGACGCCCGGCTATGGCTCCATGCTGACCGGCAAGGACTGCTTCGGCACCAACTGCGTGGCCCTGCGTCACCGCGGCCCCTTCGCCGAAGACGCCACCAGCCTCGCCACCGTCCTCGGCGAGGAAGGCTACAACACCACCTGCATCGGCTTCACCGGAAATCCCGCTGCGGCTGGCTTCCAGAACTACATGAACTTCAGCGGCTGGGGAGCGGGCGACGATGGCCGCGCCCACAAGGCCGAGAGCATGAATGCCACCTGCCTTCCCGAAATGGATCGCCTGGCCGAGGATGACAAGCCGTTCTTCCTCTTCCTCCGGCATATGGACCCCCATAGCCCCTACCTGCCGCCCAAGCCCTTCGACCGCATGTTCTACCAGGACGACGAATACGAGGAAGCCAACGAGAGCATGCAGCCGGTCTACGACTTCGCGCCCTTCTCCGACTACTTCCGCAGTTGGTTGCCCCGCGCCGAGGACGGCACCGAGATCACCGACAAGGACTACGTCGTCGCCCAGTACGACGGCGCGATCGCCTACATGGACGCCTGCATCGCCCAGATCTTCGAGAAGCTCGACCAGCTCGGGATCCGGGACGAAACCGTCATCGTCATCAACTCCGACCATGGCGAGACCCTCTACGACCACGACTGCTGGTTCGACCATCACGGCATCTACGATGTCACCCTCTGCGTGCCCCTGATTCTGCGCTATCCGGAGAGGATCCCCGCCGGGCTCCGCATCAGCGGCTACAACCAGCACAAGGATCTCATGCCCACGCTCATGGAGCTCATGGACATCGAGACCGACATCCAGTTCGACGGCGAATCCCTCCTGCAGCTGGTCTACGGCGAGAAGGAGCACCTCGAGACCGAATTCTACATCACCGAATGCACCTGGATGCGCAAGCATGGCTGGCGCACCCCGGAATGGAAGCTCATGGTCGCCCTCGAGCCCGACTTCCACTTCAAGCCCACTGTCGAGCTCTACAACCTGTGCCACGACCCCGAGGAGCTGACCAACGTCGCCGAGGACGAGCCCGAACTCGTCGCCATGCTCCGCTCCCGCATGGAGGCCTTCATCGCCAAGCGCGAGGGAGAAACCGGGCGCACGAATCCCATGTACACCCAGGAGTGCTGGCACGGACACGATGAAGTCGGCCAGTATTTCACCAGCAGCCAACAGGCCTACGACACCATGCACATTGGCGACGCCAAGCAGGCCGCCAAGCTGCAAGACAAGAAGAAGTAGGAAGACTGGGGGACTGGAGTACTGGAAGACTGGAATGCTGGAATAGTGGAAGACTGGGAGACCGGGAGATTGATGTAGTCGAGTGATGGGGTAGTGGGCTGCGGGAAATCGGACGAATCGGTCGGAATCGGACGAATCGGACAGATCTCCCAAAGTCCATCCCCTCCCCCCCTCCCTCTTCGCACCATTCCACCCCTTCGGCTCTGCTCAGGGCCTTCGGCATTCCACCATTCCACCATTCCATTCCCCCTTCCCTCCCCCTCCCCCTTCCATTTCCCCCATCCGGAGAAGACCATGTCTCTGCGAGTAGCTGTGATCGGGTGCGGGCCCATTGGGAACCGCCATGCCGACATCTACCAGGAATTCGCCCTGGCCGACCTCGTCGGCGTCTGCGATATCCAACAGGACCGCGCCGATGCGGCCGCGGCCAGGCTCGGTGTCCCCGCCTTCTACGACGCCCCCACCATGCTGGCGAGCCTGAAGCCGGACATCTGCAGCGTCGCCACCGGCGGCTATGAGTACGGCAGCGACCACTACCAGCCCACCATCCAGGCCCTGGAAGCTGGCTGCGACGTGCTCTGCGAGAAGCCCATCTGCAACACCATCCCCGAAGCCATCAAGATGGTCGATTGCGCCAAGCGCCTCAACCGTCGCTTCGGCATCGACTTCAACCACCGCTTCACCCCCGCCGCCCGGATCGCCAAGAAATGGCAGGACGACGGCCTGATCGGCGAGCATCTCTTCCTCAACATGCAGATGTGGATCGGCAACCCGAACGAGAGTTCACCCTATTACATGATCAAGGCCCTGAATCCACACTCCGTGGACATCATGCGCCACTTCGGCGGCGACATTGCGCGCGTCCATGCCTTCTGCAAGAAGGGCCCCGGTCGCACCATCTGGTCGAACATGCAGCTCAACGTGCAGTTCGTCGATGGCACCGTCGGCCACCTCACCGCCAGCTACGACATGGCCCGCGGCCATCCCATGGAGCGCTGCGAACTGGCTGGCATCAAAGGCCGCTTCGTCCTCCAGGACATGTGGACCGAGGCCACCCTCTATCCCGCCGACAACCTCATCAAACAGGTCTACACCAACCCCATCTTCGGGGCCGACCGTTGGCTGGAATTCCACGACACCTTCCGCAATCGCATCCAGACCTTTGTCCAGCAAGTCGACGAGGGCGTTGCCCCCGAGGATATCAACGGCTCCGGGGCCGACGGTCTCGCCGCTCAAAAGGTCCTCCAGGCCGCCATCGACTCCCTTGACTCCGGCCAAGTTATCGACGTCAAGTAAGGAGCCCCCCGTGCCCCGCCAGCCCACGCTGCATGAACTGGCCAAGATGATCGATCACTCGTTGCTTCATCCAACGATGACCGACGAGGACGTGGCCCAAGGCTGCGCTCTCGCCGTGAAGTACAATGTGGGCACTGCCTGCATCAAGCCCTACTGCATTTCCATGGTGAAGAAGCTCCTCGCCGGCTCCGACGTCGCCGTCTGCCCGGTGATCGCCTTCCCGCACGGCAATAGCACGACCGCGATCAAGGTGGCCGAGGCCGAAGCCGCCGCGCAGGCCGGAGGCGTCGAGATCGACATGGTTGTGAATATCGGCAAGGTCCTCGGCGGCGGCTGGGCCTACGTGAAGGACGAGATCGGTGCAATCAACCAGGCGGTCACCGCCAACGACGCCATCCTCAAGGTGATCTTCGAGAACGACTACCTCCGAGACGAGCACATCGTCCGCCTCTGCGAGACCTGCTCGGCATGCGGGGTGGCCTTCGTGAAGACGTCCTCCGGCTACGGCTTCGTCAAGCAAGCCAACGGCATGTACTCCTACAAGGGTGCCACCGACCACCATCTGGAACTCATGCGCAGGCACTCCGCTCCCGAAGTCCAGATCAAGGCCGCCGGCGGCGTGCGCACACTCGACGACCTGCTGCGGGTGCGTGCCCTCGGCGTGACCCGAGTCGGGGCTACGGCCACCGAGACGATCTTGGAAGAGGCGAAGCGACGAGGCATCAAGTAGTCCCCCCCGCACGATGCTCCCGCCGTCCAGAAGCCGACCACACGCGAACTGGCCAGGAGCATGCGGAAGAGGCTTGACGAAACCAGTGCGCCGTGGTATGTGTGCTGGGCTGAGGAACCAATACCGCAGCCAACCGCCTGACCACGCCGAACCGGCTGGGCGGTTCGCGAGGGACCGGCACCGGACGGCAGGAATCGCTCCATGGCAACCGAGGAACTCACCAGGGAACAGCTGGAGCAGGAAGTCGCCGACCTGCGGCGACGCGTTGCCGAGCTGACCGAAGATGGAGCTCGGGGCGAAGAGCAGTACCTGCCGCACATCCGATTCCTCGCCAACTTGGGCCGGATCGACCGCGCCATCCGACAGAATGACAACGTGGAGGACATGATCCGCGAGGTGCTGGAGGTCACGCTCGCGATCTTCGGCTGTGACCGTGCGTGGTTGCTGTACCCGTGCGATCCGGAAGCGCCCACGTGGCGGGTGCCTTTCGAGCACACGCTGCCGAATTACCCCGGTGCCATGGCATCGAGCCAGGAGTTCCCGATGACCCCGGATGTGGCGGATAGCTTCCGAGACCTACTGGCTGCCCGCGGCCCCGTCACGGCTGAGATACAGCCTGGGGGACCCGAGTGGGATCCGGAAGACCAATATGCCGTGCGATCCGTCATGGCAATGGCATTGCGCCCCAAGGCAGGCAAGGCATGGGAATTCGGTTTGCATCAATGCTCCCATCCACGCACATGGTCCTTGAGGGAGCGAGAGCTTCTCCAGGAAATCGGGAACCGGCTCACAGATGGCCTCACCAGTGTGCTTCTCCTGCGCGACCTGCGCCAGAGCGAGCAGAAATTCCGAGCCCTCGTGGAGTCCAGCAGCGACTGGATCTGGGAGGTGGATGCAGCGGGTGTCTACACGTATTCCAGTCCACAGGCCGAAGCCATGTTGGGGTATGCGCCCGAGGAGATCATCGGCAGGACCCCCTTTGAGCTGATGCCTCCAGAAGAGGCCGAGAAGATCGCGGGAGTGTTCACGGCTCTTGTCCGCAAACAGGCCCCGATCCGGGCTCTGAGGAATGTGCTTCTGCACAAGGACGGGCGCCGCGTAATCCTTGAGACAAGCGGCATCCCGATCCTTGACCAGGCCGGGAAGCTAACCGGATACCGAGGCATGGACCGCGATATCACGGAGCGAGACCGGGCCGAAGAAGAACTGCTGGAAACACGACACCTGCTCGAAGCAGCCGTGGCCCAATCCCCCTCCGGCATCCTCATTGCCGACGCGCCAGACGCCACCATACGCCTGGCCAACCCAGCAGCCCTGGGGATCCGTGGCGGCGACGCAGAACTTCTGACCAGCATCAACGTGGCGAAACACGCCACAAACTGGCAGACGTTCCGGCTGGACGGCTCTCCCTATCCCGCCGAGGAACTCCCCCTGTCCCGCGCCATTCTGCGAGGCGAGACCACCCGGGACGAGGAACTCACGGTCCGGGACGAGGGGGGGGAGGACCACTGCATCAGCGCAAACGCGGCCCCCATTCGCAACGCCAAGGGAGACATTGTCGCCGGGATTGTCGTCTTCCACGACGTCACCGAACACAAGCGGGCCGAGAGGAAGCTCCTGGCAACCACATCGTTTCTCGATACCGTCGTCGAACTGGGTCCCGCCGCCATGTGGATCGCCGATGCAGGCGGCACCATCATTCGGACGAACCGCGCGCTGCGTGAGACCTTGGTCCTCACCAATGCGCAGCTTGTCGGAAAGTACAATGTGCTTGCCGACACGAACCTGGAGGCACAGGGGCTCCTGGACCAAGTGCGAGACGTCTTTGGCAAGCACGAACCTGCGCGCTTCACGATGTCCTGCAAAGCAGCAGACGCAGGGGAGGACGGCCCCGTCGGTGCCCGGGATCTCTATATCGATGTGGCGATGTTCCCGATCCTCGATACCGAGGGCCAGCTGGAACACGTGGTCTGCCAGTGGCTGGACATCACCGACCGCAGGCGAGCCGAAGAACAACTGCATGCGGAACAGGCCTTCTCCAACGCGATCATCCAGAGCATGCCCGGGCTCTTCTACGTCTTCCGGGAAGACGACTCTCGGTTCGTGCGGCGAAACGACAACTTCGGCCAGGTCTCTGGCTACTCCGAGGAAGAGCTTGACGAAATGACGGCGCTGGACCTCGTCGTGGACCGGGAGCTCTGCGCGAGTCGCATGCAGGAGGTGTTTGAGAAGGGCTGGTCCTCGATGGAGGACGCGATTCTCACAAAAACGGGGGAACAGATCCCCCACCACTTCACCGGGGCGAGGCTCGAGACCAATGGCAAGGCGTACCTGGTAGGCATGGCCATGGACATCACCGAACGCAAACGGGCCCAGGAAGAGGTGCTCCACCTCGAACGCCAAATCCAACACGCCCAGAAACTCGAGAGCCTCGGCGTGCTGGCCGGGGGGATTGCCCATGACTTCAACAACTTGCTGATGGCGGTCCTCGGCAACGCCGAACTGGCGATGGCTCACATCTCGCCTGTCTCCCCGGCCAAGGACAACATCGAGGAAATCAGCAAGGCATCCCAACGCGCCGCCGAGCTGGCCAAGCAGATGCTGGCCTACTCGGGCAAGGGCCGCTTCGTCGTCGAGGCCATTGACCTGTCGGAGCTCGTCCAGGAGATGACCCATATGCTTGAGGTGTCCGTCTCCAAGAAGGCGGTGCTGCGATACGAGTTCGCCGACAATCTGCCAGCGGTCGAGGCCGACGCCACCCAGATCCGCCAGGTGATCATGAATCTGATCACCAACGCGTCCGATGCCGTCGGCGACCGGAGCGGGGTCATCTCCATCGTCACCGGGCTCATGGATGTGGAACGCTCCTACCTGCACGAAACATATCTGGACGAGGATCTGCCCGAGGGGCTGTACGTCACGCTGGAGGTGGCGGACACGGGCTGCGGGATGGACGCGGAAACCCAGGACAAACTCTTCGATCCATTCTTCACGACGAAGTTCACCGGCCGGGGGCTGGGCATGGCTGCCGTGCTCGGCATCATCCGGGGCCACAGCGGGGCGATCAGAGTCTACAGCGAGCTAGGGCAAGGCACGACAATGAAGCTCCTCCTGCCGGCTGCGGGCCCGCCAGTGGCGGCAACCCGTGGCGACGCGAAAAAGGCGCGATGGAAGGGCTCTGGCACGGTCCTCTTGGTGGACGATGAAGAGAGCGTCCGGGCGATCGGCAAAGCCATGCTCGAGCGACTTGGCATGAAGGTCATCCTGGCGGCCGACGGGGTCGAAGCGGTCGATATCTACCGCGAGCAGGCCGACGGGATCGACTGCGTGATTCTGGACCTGACCATGCCACGCATGAATGGCGAGGAGGCCTATCGTGAGCTGCGACGCATTCGGGACGGCGTGCATGTCATCATGTCCAGCGGCTACAACCAGCAGGATGTCACCCAGCGCTTCGTCGGCAAAGATCTGGGCGGGTTCATCCAGAAGCCCTACACGCTCCTCTCCCTGGCAACCGCCCTGCAGGGCGCGCTGGACGAGGATGGACGGCCGGACACGCCATAGCCGGACGGCACCCCCGGCCGCTAGCTGACTGCGGATCCCATGGTGGCCCCCGTCTGCCAGCCCCCGGAACCAGATGCGCCGCACCCTCGCCCGAGGGTGCCGCACTCTCGGGTAGGGGTGCGCACTGCGCGACAGTCAGTCACCAAGATAGAGGGCACGCTCGAAGGCAACGTGGTGGCCTGCTTGGGTTGCCCGGGAATTCCGGTGTGGTTAGGCATCGTGGGGATTGCACGACATGCGCACGAGCGCTGGCCAGAGGGGTCCCCAACGCTAGCCAGCCAAAGCAGGTGTGGTATGTTTGCCAGGTTGCGATGCCAGAACACGAGACCAACAGGGAAACATGCTGACCGCCACCTCCATCGCTGAATTGGCCCAAGCCGGGCTGGACCGCGTCGTTGCCGCGCTGGGCGTGTTCGATGGCGTCCACCGGGGGCACCGCCAGGTGATCTCCGAAGTCGTGGCCATGGCCCGGCGGCTCGATGCGGCCCCGATCGTGGTCACATTCCGGCCCCATCCCCGGGAAGTCCTGTTCCCCGAACAGGCGCCAGCGCTGCTCACAACCGATCGCCAGAAGGTCAGGCTGCTCTGCCAATTGGGGGTCCGGGCGGTGGTGTTCCTGGAGTTCACGCCGCAGTTCGCGGGTCTCTCCGCAGAGGGATTCGTGGCGGACCACCTAGCCATGCCAACGCCGAGCCTGGTCGGCCTGAGCGTGGGCAGCGACTGGCGCTTCGGGCGCCAGGGGGAAGGCACAGTCGATCGGTTGACCGAACTGGGGCAACAACACGGGTTCGAAGTCCAGCCAACCGGGGAACTGGACGATGGTGAAGAGTTCATCAGCAGCACCCGGATTCGCGCCGCGCTGAGCGAGGGGAGCCTGGAGCTGGCGACGCGTCTCCTCGGGCGCCCCTATGCGGTCCAAGGCACGGTTTCCCACGGCAAGGGGTTGGGCGACAGTGCCTTTGGTGTCCCGACCGCAAACCTCGATGAGCCGCGCGTGCAACTGCCCCCCAACGGCGTCTATGCGGCGGTGGCCAGACTAGGAGACGAGGAAGGGCATCTGCCCGGCATCGTCTATGTAGGCCAGGCACCCACCATGGGAGCGGACTCCCATCCGCGCCCGGTCGTGGAACTGCATCTGTTCGACTTCTCGGGAGATCTGTACGGTCAGACGCTCGAGATCGAGTTCCACGAGTTCCTGCGGGGCGACCGGACCTTTGCGAGTCGCGACGAACTGCGCAAGCAAATCGGTCGGGACTTGGCCCAGGCCAGGCGTATTCTGGCTGGCTAGTTCCGCGGGATCACTCGGACGATGAGCAACTCCTCGCAGGACAGCGGGTAGGTGCGACGCGCGCCCATGCCGCCGGGTCTGCCACCCATGCCGTCCATACCGCCGAGTCCACCCTCCATCCGTCGGTCGCCGCTAGGCGCATTGCGGCGATCCATGCCCCGTCCCCCTCGACCGTCCTGTCCGGGGAAGACAGGTCGGCGATCCATGCCCTGGCGCCCTCCGGACCGATCGGTCTGACCGCCAGCGGGACCGAAGCGGTCCCCTCGGGCTCCGCCGCCGCCGACGCCGCCAAAGGCGGTAGGACGCGGTTCACCGGGTGCTTGGGGGACCTCCCTAGCATTTCCGGGTCGGGGGGCTGCATCGCCGCCCATGCCCCCGCCGGTGGGGGGAGCGACTGCCGCTCGCCACGCCTCGGGGAAGGTGACCCGAGCCACTTCCTCGAACTCGCAGCCCCCGATCATCGACCGACGGAAGAGCGCCAGTTCGCTCTCGTCGCCAATCAGGTAGATGGGGCCGTCTCCAGCCCATTCCTTTAGCTCGCGACCGGTGCGCAACATGCGCGCACGAGAGCTCAGTCCACCGTAGCGCTCCTCCTCGAGCCGACGCTTCTCCGGTTGCATCGGCGAGGGCGCGTCAGAGTTCAGGTTGCGTCCGGGGCCGCGCCTGCCGCCACGCCCACCGCGCAGTTCGCCCGACTCCACGAGCCGCCACTTCCCCACGAAATTGAGATGCTGGAGGAGTTGGGAACTGGCAACGACCACGGCATCCTCTGCCGCATGCTGTTCGAGAGTGTCGGTTACCCGCGCGAGAGCCCGGCGTTGGGCTACGTCGCGACGCGTATCCTGAACGCACCGCACGCCGCCCCAGACGGCATAGAGTCCTACCAGCAGGCTCACGGCTGTGGCCAAGGCCGGGCGGGGGACATGGGGAGCGAGTCGGGCAAGAGCCCAGGTGGCGGCAGCCGCATAGCAGACGAAGGTGGGGAGCAGGAATCGCATGGTGCCGGCTCCCATCATGCGCGGTGCCCAGTAGTAGGCCATGTAGAGCAGCGTGATGGGTACGATGAGAAGCAGGAAAAGCACCCCCTCGGCCCGGCGTTTCCGGTACGCGCACATGGCCCCGATGGCCCCCACCCCAAGGGCAAAGACAACCCCGAGGCCATCGCCTTGCAGGGCGGTGAGATACTGAATCACATGGTCCTTAAAATAGCCCCACCCGAACCCGGTCTGCTCGTTGGTAAGGCTGTAGGCCGTGTTCCAGAACGCGCCGAAGGCCCGGTGATTGTGGATCATAAGCGGGATCAGCGGCAGGATAGCACCGGTGCCCCCAACCAACCAATGGAGCCATGGGCGGCGCTTGTCCAGGCTGCGCCAGATTAGGAAGGTGCCGATGCCCAGGCCAAAGAGCACCTCTGGGTAGCGGATCGCAGGGATCGCGCCGAGCAGCACGGCCCCGACGAAAAGTCGCCAGAGAGAGCCGGTCTCGGACCAAGCCAGCAGCAGAGCCAACCCCCAGGCCAGGAGACAGACAATGGACATGTGCGAATCGTTCTGCAGCGCATGACGAGCAAAGGTGGGATTGAACGCCAGGAACAAGGGTGCCAGAAGGGCCCAGCGCGCCCCTGCCAGGCGTTTCGCCAGGAAGTAGGTCCCCGCCAACGCCAACACGGCAAAGAAGGGGTTGAGCATGACCGAGGCCCGGTAGCCAAAGGTCTTCACCACAGCGGCGATGGCGACGGGAAGTCCCGCCGAGTAGCGAGAATAGTAGCGCCCCTCCTCGGTGATCAGCCAGTGCATCCCAGTGTATTGGACCACGTTCTCCGGCTCGAACCACGTGCGGCCCTCCTGAGCCAGCAGCGTCCCCTGGGCCCAGTACCCGTTGGCATCGGGGCAGGAAATAGCGGGGGCGAAGCGGCTGGCACAGAATCCCCCGTAGGCCACGAGCATGGCCAGGAGCCAGAGCCAAGGTGGAACCCCAAGCAACCGCTGTTTCGGCGCGGGCGCGGGGACGGGCTCCTGCGCGGTGAGGAGTGTGGCGTCGTTGGAATCGCTCATAATACTGTCTCCGATCGGTCGAAGCGCCCCCAAGCACTTGCCCCTATAACGGGATACTCGACACCATATTGCCAAACCACATTGCATCTCGTGGACTTGTCCCCTATCGTACGCCGTTCGGGTACCCACCAGCCATCAGGAGAGCCCCCATGAAACGACTTGTCCTACTTCTGTCAGTCCTCGGCGCAGCGCTCCAGGCCGATCTCGCGTTGGTAAGCAAGGGGGCCAGCGAGTACGTGATCGTGCGACCCGCCAAGGCCACTACGCCCCAGCTGTATGCGGCGGAGGAACTGCGGGATATCGTCAAAGCCATGACTGGCGCAACCCTCGCCATCCAGACCGACGCGGGAGCACTGCCCCCAAAAGCGATACTCCTGGGTGTGACCAAACACACCGAGAAGCTCCTCGGAGCGAAGGTAGACCTGAAGAAGCTGGGTGATGACGGTTTCCGCATCAAAGCCTGCTCCCCGCATCTGGTGATCGCAGGCAGCGGCGTCCGCGGCACGCTCTACGGCGTGTACGAACTGCTGGAGCGCTACGGTGGCTGCCGTTGGTACGCGTCATTCTTCAGCGTGACGCCCAACGTCAAGGACTGGTCCGTCCCCGATGCCCTGGACGACACCCAGATCCCCGCCTTCGTCATGCGCGAACCGTTCTGGTTCGACATGTTCAAGGGCGACTTCGCCGCGCGCTCCCGAGCCAACGGCAACCGCATGGCAGTCACCGAAAAGCATGGCGGCAAGATCCGTTTCGGCGCCGGACTCTTCGTCCACACCTTCAATCGCCTGATGCCTCCCGGCGAGTTCTTCGCCGAACACCCGGAGTACTTCAGCGAGATCAAGGGCAAGCGCGTCGCCGACCACTCCCAGCTCTGCCTGAGCAATCCCGATGTGATCCGCATCTGCACGGAACGCCTGCTCGCCCGCATCCGCACGGATCCCGATGCCAAGCTCTACAGCCTCAGCCAGAACGACTGGCGCGGCTACTGCACCTGCCCCAAGTGCAAGGCCCTGGACGACAGGGAAGAGACACCCGCCGCCTCGGTCATCCACTTCGTCAACCAGGTCGCCGCCGAGGTGGAGAAGGAATTCCCCAACGCCTGGATCGAGACCCTCGCCTACCAGTATACGCGCAAGCCACCCAAGACCTTGCGCCCCCGCCACAACGTGGTGCCTCGCCTCTGCACCATCGAGTGCGACTTCTCCCTGCCCTTGGACAAGAGCCCCTATCCCCAGAATGCCCGCTTTGTAGAGGAGATCAAGGGCTGGAGCAAGGTCACCGACAAACTCTATATCTGGGACTACACCACCAACTTCGGGCACTATGTCAGCCCCCATCCCAACTTCGCCTGCCTCAAGAGCAACGCGCAGTTCTTCCGGGACAACAACGTGGTCGGGCTTTTCGAACAGGGCGCGTACCAGGGGCGGCATGCGGAGTTCGCCGAACTCCGCGCCTGGGTCCTGGCCAAGCTGCTCTGGAATCCGGACCAGGACGTAAATGCCCTCTACGACGATTTCTTTGCCGGCTACTACGGCAATGCGGCGCCCTTTGTGCGCAAGTACTGGGACGAGCTGCATACCTTCGTCACCGACCCGGCGGTGACCCTGAACATCTGGACCGCCCCCCAAGCCAAGTACTACCCCGATGGCTTCTTCGAGCGTTCGCTCCAGGTCTGGAAACAGGCCGAGGCCGCCGTGGCCAATGATCCCCTGCGCAGCTACAACGTACGCATGAGCGCACTGCCGGTCTATTACGCGCTGTTGCAGCGCATGGGAGGACAGTCCGCCAACTACATCTTCGAAGGCAACCGCTTCGTGCCCAAGGAGGGCAATGCGGAGTATGCCTCTCTGGCGAAGGTCTTCCTGGACCGCTTCGCCGAGGCGAAGGACATCCGTATCTCCGAGAACATGGACCGGCACAACGCCTTCCTGACCTCGCTGCGCTCGCAGACAGAGGGGTTCGGCACCGTGTCCTTGACCGGCGACGGCTACCAAGCCAGCGTGGTCGGGGAGTTGGGCGGCCGGGTCTGCCGGCTGAGCAAGGGCGGGGGACCCAATCTCCTCGACCCCAATTTCGGGATCGACGCAATCCAGAGCGTGCGCAACTTCACCTTGCCAGCCACCCAAGGCTACGGCGTGACCCCAAAGGGCGCGGCGACGGCCGACATCTCCCACACCTGGCGCCGCCAGTTCGCCATCACGCGGACCGCCAAGCTGACCGCCCAAGGCCTGACCATGACCAACGTCTTCGCCAGCCACAAGACCGCCACCCAGACCATGCGCCCGGTCCTGCGCGCCGCTCTCGATCTGGGCAACGCCTCCGCAGTCTGCCTGAAGCCAGGCGCTGGAGCCTGGCAGACCGAAGTCGTCGCCGAAGACCAGGTCTGTCGTCTGCTAACCTGCAAAGGCGCATTGCCGGGACAGGTGCTGACCGTCGCCTCGCCGGTGACCGGGCGGGCTGCAACTGTGCAACTGCCAGCCAACCCCATCGACCATGTCCAGGTGCTGTGTGATGTCCGCAATGGGCGTACAGTGGTCATGGTCGCCTTGGCCGAGGTGGAACTGGCAGGGCACCAGAAGATCACGTCCGGCTGGCGGATCGCCCCCGTGGATGGCAAGCTCGCCCTGCCCGCAGTCAAGGTACCGAAGACCCATCGCGCCGACCGGCTGACCATCGAAGACTACCGGCTGAGCATCGGCCGTCGCGGCGAATGGGGCGACCATGTGAAGGACCCCATCGCCGACGACGGCGCGGCCCTCAAACTCTACAACACCCATTTCGAATGGTGTGCCCAATGGCGGGTGGACCCCAGTTGGTTCGAGGAAGAGGGCAAATACACGGTGCGCATGCGCGTACGCGTCGAGAAGTCTGGCAAGGGCGATGGCGAAGCCTTCTGGGCCGGCGTCTACGATGTCGCTCGCAAGCGCAGCTACGGGGAGATCCGGCCCATGGCCGCCAAGGTGAAGGACGGCTACCAGTGGTACGACGTGGCCACCTGGAAGCCCGAGCTCAAGCAATACGTCTGGATCGGCCCCGGTAACTTCGACAAGGCAACTCTGAAGACCAATCCAGCCATCAAGGCAGTCTATATCGACCGCATCGAACTGGTGCGCGTGAAGGAGTAGCGGGCGATTGGGGGAATGGAATGATGGAATAGTGGAATGATGGGGGGAGAATCGGGCGAATCCGTCGGATCGGACGGATCGGACTGGTTCTCAAGAGCCCCGGTTCGGCGTTTCTGTCTTCCACCCCTTCGGCTCTGCTCAGGGCCTTCGGCATTCCACCATTCCACCATTCCAGTCTTCCAGTCTTCCACCATTCCACCATTCCACCATTCCACCATTCCAGTCTTCCATCTTTCACCATTTCAGGAGCAGAGACATGAGCGAACCGATCATTGGCATGATGACCATTTCCTACGGCGGGCTGATCCGGGACGGCAAGATTGACGTGCCCGGCATCGTGCGGCACTGCGCCAAGATGGGGATCGGCGGGATCGATATCTCCGAGACCTCCCTCGGGAGCCCGCATGGTGATATCAACGCCACAGTCGAAGCCCTGCAGGAGACTGGCATCATCGTCGCCTCCTCCCACACGGGCGTGGACCTAGTGACCCGGGGCGCAGCGGCGAAGGCGAAACGCGAGCAGGAGCTGCGAGCCATCTTCGAGAAGCTGGCCAAGGTGAGCTGTCGCGCGGTCATGATGGGCAGTCCCACCAACGACTTGACGCCGGC
>JABGQJ010000919.1 GCA_018648945.1 Victivallales bacterium | reverse complement strand
TGCCGAGAAGCGCTCGTGGTACTCCGCCCACTCCTCATCGCCCAACGGTTCAGGATGAGCGTCCAGCCACTGTTCCCGGTCTGCTCGCCATCGGGCGAGCTTCTGTTGCGGCAGGGAGTCCACCAGACGGAATGTGACGAAGTACGTCGTTCCCTCCTGCTCCCAGTGGGGCAGGTTGGCCCTGGTAACATGGATGGGCGCGGCGGGGTTGAAGAACTTGGGGACGGTCCCTGGTGTTCTGTAGCGATCCATTCGTTTCCTCCCTTGTCGACTTTGCTCGCCGCCTACCAGACAATAGCCCCTGAAGCCGTGCCGCCAAGGGAGAGGGCCGAACAGAGTGGAAGCGGCGTCTCGCCGCTTGGTCCCTTTGTTTCCCTCCTCGCTCCTCAAAGAGTGGAAGCGGCGAGACGCCGCTTGGTCCCTCTTGTTTCCGGATTCTGCAACCTGTGGAAGGGCGTAGGCTCCCTGCCAGCGCAGAGCTCGGGAGGGGAAGACAAGCGGCGAGACGCCGCTTCCACTCTCGCTGCCTGGGGGGCAGGAAGACAAGCGGCGAGACGCCGCTCCCACTCTCGCTGCCTGGGGGGCAGGAAGACAAGCGGCGAGACGCCGCTTCCATTCTGGGCGCAACTCCCGCGCCTAACCAAGCCCGAGGCGCTGGAATTGCTCGGGGGGGGCGTCGTTGGCTTGCATGATCTCGACCATGAGGGCGGCCATGCGTTCTTCGATGGCGGGGTCGTGGACGGGGGTCTTCTGGTCGGGATCGTTTGCCGTATCGAAGAGGAGGGTGCCGAAGGAATGGGCCGTGCCTTTGCCTCCGGCCGGGATCTTCATGGTCGGGCAGCCCTTGGTGAAGGGCAGTGGCTCGGACATGGTGGTGTCCTTGAGTTCGGCTGGCGAGAAGAGCGCGCGCATGTGGGTGGGCATGAGCGTGTAGTTGTTGAGGGGCGTGTTGTCGGCAGAGACGGGAGCGCGCATGTAGGTGTAGCGCCCGTCGGTGCAATTCACGTGGCCGCCATGGATGCCGTAGAGGGCGGCTTCGCGGACGGGGGCGTCGTTGGCCACGGTCTCGCCAAGGGGCTTTCCCTGCATGTCGGGAGGGAGCTCGCAGCCGAAGTAGTCGAGGAGAGTCGCGGGCAGATCGATGGTCTGGACCAGGGCCTGACGGTGCTCGTCACGGACGCCGCAGCGGGGGTCCCAGATGAACAGCGGCGTGTTCGCTACCTCGTTGTAGAAGGGCATGGCGCACTTGGCCCACCAATCGTGTTCGCCCAGGAGGAAACCATGGTCGGTGTTGATGATCAGCATGGTGTCCTGCCAGAGATCCAGGTCGTCCATCAGATCCAGCACGCGCCCCAGGTTCTCGTCGCACATGCTGTGCAACGCGGCGCTCTCGCGACGCATCTGCGCCACTGCTTCGGGCGGCTGCGAGACGCGAGAGTAGGGCGGCCAATCCCAGTGCGGTCCCTCGTAGTCGCTGGGGTACATGTCGCGGAAGCGTTGGGGAGCGTAGTAGGGCTCGTGGGGATCGAAGGTCTCGATCTGCAGGAACCAGTTGTCACATGCCCGGTTCGTCTCGATGAACTCCAGTCCCAGGTTGAAGGTGCGGTTCTGACAGTGGCTCTCCTCGTCGGCCATGTGGGAGCGGTTGATCCAGTCCTGGCGTGACCACTTTCCGCGCTTGTTGTTGTCGGATTCGGGGACGGGGAAATCGGGGTTGAGGTCCGCCTTCCAGCGGTCGCCTTCCTGGCCGCGGACGATCTCCCAGGTGCTGTAGCGGTGATGGTAGGTACACCCGCCGTCTTCCCAGTAGTGCTGGTGATCGCTGACCAGATGGGTGTAGACATTCCCCTTCCTGAGAATCTCCGGGGCCGAGTCATCAAAGGGCTCCAGCGGGCCCCACGAGCGATGCAGGAAATTGTACCGGCCCGTGTGCAGCTCCCGGCGCGCGGGCATGCAGGGCATGCTGCCGACAAAGCTCTTGTCAAAGGTGGCCGAGCGCTCGGCCAGGCGCTGGAAGTTGGGTGTATGGACCCAGTCGCAACCGTAGGGAGAAAGCATCCGGCGGTTGAGGCTGTCGAACATGACCATGATGGCGCGCATGCAGGAATCTCCTTGGCTGTCTGCGAGGCAAGGACACCATCGCCGCACACGGACAGAGTTTCAAGACCCGGCAATGCCCGAGAGCCCATGGGCGATGGGAGAGGAGAATCCGGGCGGAGGCCGTAGATTGGGGGTCGAAGAACGACCGAGTGACAGGAGAACGCTCAACTCCCTCATTCCCCCATTCCCCCATTCCATCGTTCCATCATTCCATCATTCCATCATTCCAGCATGCGCCCACTGTCCGATTCGACCGATCCGACCGATTCGTCCGATGGGACGTCCCGCCACACCGGCAACCAGCGCCCGGAGACTGGTCTCCCCGGACCCCTCGACGTGGCGTGGGTTGTGTGGCGTGAGGAGCCGGACTAGGTTGGTGGTCGCAAACTGCCAGCGGACTACAGTTGGAGAACCGACCATGCGCGCCCGAACGTTTTCTGCCTTGCTTCTTTCCTTCCTGCCGTGCCTGCTGCTTGCCTCGGGGCTTGTCCAGAATGGCACCATGGAAACGGATGAGAATGGCGATGGCGTGGCCGATGGCTGGGCCATCGACATCCACCAGGGCGCGACGGGGAGCGCGGACCTGGTCGCGAGCGACCGGGCTGGCTCGCGTTGCCAGCACGTGGTGCACGCCAATGCCTCCAAGGAGTGGGTCCGGGTCTCTCAGGAGAAACTCCCGGCCACCGCTGGGCATCTCTACGCCATGTCCGCCAAAGTCCGGGCCAGGGGCCAGTGGCTTATCCTGCTCTACGAATTCTCCGGCGGCACCTACAAGACCCATCGCATCGCCG
>JABGQJ010000918.1 GCA_018648945.1 Victivallales bacterium | reverse complement strand
GGCTAGGGAAGTCAACGGGGCCAGCCCCGCGCCCCACCGGGGAGACTCGTCTCCCCGGACCCCACGTGAGTGCGTTGAGAAGCGGAGTACAGCTCCCCAACGCGACCGCCGCCGGGCGGAACGTCGATCCTGGCTCTCCGTCCTAGCACCAGAGGTGCGTTACATACCAGCCCAGGCCAACGGCCTGGGTTCTGGCACCACCAGACGCCAAGCCCTGTAAGGGCGTGACATAGGACCGGTCTCGGGCACGGCGGTCGCCTGTGTGCCCTGACACGATGCCAGGTATGTCTCGCGCTTTCAGCGCTCCGAAAACCGGCGACGGCGGTACTCAGGGCGTCGCCCTGGGCTGGTATATCACGCCCCTTCAGGGCTCCCGACAGGGGTCCAGAGCCTGCCCCCGAACTTGCCTCAAACGCGCAGTATTGGGGACATCGAGCAGGCCAGATCCCTACTCCCCCACGTCCCCCAACGTCTTGATCCGGACATTGCGGAAGGTGATAGGCTGGCCGTGGTACTGGAGGCCGATGTGGCCCTCGCGGGCCATGGCGCGGTAGGCGTAGCGGAACTTGTTCTTCGAGCCGTCGGGGTTCTTGCCCGGCGTGGTCCAGCGGTTGAGATCGATATCGGTGACCTGCACACCGTTCAGCCAAACCAGGATGCGATTGGCCTTGGCGATGATCACGTAGTGGTTCCACTGGCCGACGGGGTAGAGGAGGGCCTTCTTATCGGGCGCTTTGACGTCGAAGATGCCGCCGCAGTTGTGGCGCGTGTTCCCGCCGTCGGTCTGCTGGATCTGGACCTCGATGGCGGTATGCAGCCAGTTCTGGATGCTGGCGCAGCGAACGAAGATGCCGCTGTTGGTGTTCCCCGCGCATTTGAAGTCGAGGTCGAGGATGTAGTCGCCGTAGCGCTCCTTGGTCCAGATGTCGCTACCGCCCTTGGCGGTGAGAACACCATCGGTGCAGTCCCAGGCGCCCTCCTTCATCTGGACGTTGCTGAAGTCGGGGGCGACGAGGGGCTGGTAGCCTTCCGGTTTGGCAGCTAGAACCTTCAGTGCCTCGATGTCGGCGGCGGTGAGTTCCGGATCGGGCTTGCCGGGCACGAGGAGTTCGACTTCCTCGATCTGGGTGCCGGTGTTGCCGTGATTGGCCAGGACCTCGAAGCGGTAGAAGGCGAACGCAGTGGGTTTGGCGATCTTGAACAACCGCTTGAAGTGGCGCGTGAGGAAGGACTGGCCCTGTTGGGCGTCCAGCACGGTCCAGTCCTTGCCGTTGGCCGAGCCGAGCAGCTGCCAATCCTTCGGATCGCGGCCGGGATAGTCGTTGGCGCTGGTGACCGTGTAGGCAACCGGGGCTGGCTGCGCCCCCTTGGGCATCTCGTATTGGGCCCAGATCTTGGCGGCCTTGGCGCACCACTTGGCGGGGGTGTTGTCGAAGAGATTGGCGTGGCCTTCCTTGGCGAAGTGCTCGCAGTTGGCGGTGACCGTGCCCCCCTTGGTGATCTCGTCATAGCCGTAAGTGTCGGCAGGCTTGGATTCGGGCCATTTGCTCCCGGGACCGGGCACGGTCTTGGCCCACGTGTCCGCGATGTCCGCGGAGAAGCCCGGGGGAATGGCCTTGGGCTTGGGGACCTGAGCCAGCACAACAAGGCCTGCCAGCAGGGCGACGGCACACAGAATTCGGTGAGGCATCGGGTCTCTCCTAGAACAGGCGGTAAGCCTTGGCGACGTATTGGTTGGCTTCGGGCAGGTTGGTGCAGAGCATCTTCGCGCCGTCCCACTCGATGTGCTTGCCGGTGCGCACGGCGAGATTGCCGAGCAGGACCATTTCGGTGAGGGGCCCGGCGTAGTCGAAGTTGGCACCGGGCGCGGGGCCTTCGCCCTTGCAGGCACGAATCCACTCGTTCACATGCCCGGGGGACTTGGGGATGGTGTGTTCCGGACGATCGAAGATCTTCATCTTGGTTTCGGGAATGAGCCGGATGCTGTTGCAGTAGGAATCATAGCCAAGGATGGTGCCCTTTTCGCCATAGAAAAGCTGGCCACCGATGCCGCCGGGGAGCTCGCGATCCTTCTCCAGCTCCTTGGGGCGGGCCGGGGGTTGGCTACCATCGTGCCAGACCACCTTCACAGGGGGCATGCCGTCGCGTTCGGGGAACTGGTAGGTGACTTTGGACCATTTCGGCGCGGTCTCGGGATGGTGGTCGCTGGTGACGGCGGCAACGCTGGTGGGTGAGCCGAGATTCAGCGTCCAGAAAGCGGCGTCCATGGCGTGGCAGCCGATATCGCCGAGAGCGCCGCAACCGTAGTCCCACCAACCACGCCACTTGAAGGGCATGTAGCAGGAGTTGTAGGGGCGCTCCGCAGCCACGCCCTGCCACAGGTTCCAGTCGAGGGTCGGCGGGGGAGTCTGGACCTGGGTGGGTCGGTCGATGCCTTGGGGCCAGATGGCGCGGTTGGTCCAGTAGTGGACTTCATGGACGTTGCCGATGGCATCGGCCGCGAGCCATTCCTTGAGGGTGCGGATGCCGCGCCCGGCGTGGCCCTGGATGCCCATCTGGGTGACCACGTTGTGTTCGCGGGCGGCGAGCGTGATGGCGCGGGCCTCGGCGATGGTGTGGGTCAGGGGTTTCTGCACAAAAACATGCTTGCCCATGCTGATGGCCATCATGGCGATGGGGAAGTGCATGTGGTCGGGGGTGGAGATGGTGACCGCGTCGATCTTCTCGTCCATCTCCAGCAGCATGTGCCGGTAGTCCTTGTAGCGGGGCAGTTCGGAGTATTTGTTGAACGTGCCTGCCGCCTTGGCGAAGTCCACGTCGCAAAGCGCCACGATGTTCTCCCCCCGGACGCCGGCGATGTCGCTGCTGCCCTTGCCACCGCAACCGACGCAG
>JABGQJ010000917.1 GCA_018648945.1 Victivallales bacterium | reverse complement strand
CGCTTGCGGAAGGGCGAGGAAGACTACCAATGCGCCCGGGTCTTCCGCTCTGCTGCCGACTGGCTGGACGACAATGCCGGGAGCGACTCCCCCTTCTTCCTCTGGGTCGAGGCCTTTGATCCCCACGAGCCCTGGGAGCCCCCCACCGAGTATGCCGACCGCTACTGCCCCAACACCACCGGCACCGACTACATCATCCCGCGCCTGCCTAAGAACCCCTCGACGGCGGACATCGAACGCACCAAGGCCCTCTACTACGGAGAAGTCAGCTTCCTGGACCGCTGGATCGGCCATCTGCTCGACAAGGTGGCGGAACTGAATCTGTGGGAGGACACCATCATCGTCGTCCTCTCCGACCATGGCACCCAGATCTGGGATCACGGCCAGTTCGGCAAGGGCGGCGGCAACCTGCGCCGGTACAACACCGGCATCGTCTGGCAGATGCGCATTCCCGGCCAGGCCGCGACTCGCCTGCAGCCCATCGTCCAAGCTCATGACGTCATGCCCACCTTGCTCGAACTGCTCGACGTCCCCTACTCCCGGTGCGATGGTCAGAGCGTCATGCCCCTCGTTCGCGGCGAAATCGACCAACTGCGCGAGAAGAGCCTGATCGGCTGGGCGGGCCCGGCCAACGCCAACGCGGGCGCCTTCGCCTCCGTCCGCACCCCGCAGTGGAACTACGCCACTCCCACCCACGTCCTTGGCCAGGATGTGCTCTACGATCTCGCCAACGATCCGGATGAAAATGTGGATGTGAAGGCTGAGCACCCCGATCTCGTCAAGGAGTTCCAGCGCGAGGTGGAGGCGATTTTGGGGCAGCCGTTGCCCGCCAAACTCAACGAAGTCTGCGACCCCGAGACCTTCCCCATGCTCAAGTACATGCGGTTGTTGCCCGAGAAACGGTAGCTGAAATTTCTGAAGTGGACTTCGCCCTCCCGGAAGGTATAGTCCGGCTTTCCCAAACGCTGTAGGCACACCCGCCACTTGGAGCCCGAACTGTGAAGCTCACTGGTCTGATCGCCGCCCCCGCCGCCCCCTTCGATGCCCAGGCCAACCTGGACGTCTCGCTGGTCCCTGCCTATGCCGCGTTCCTTCAGGAGCGCGGGGTCAGCGGCGTCTTTGTCAACGGCAGCACAGGCGAGAGTCTGTCCTTGAGCGTGGCTGAACGCAAGGCCAATGCCGAGGCCTGGGTGGCAGCCAAGGGCGATCTCAGGACCATCATCCACGTGGGCGCCAACTGCGTGCCCGAGGCCGAGGAACTGGCCGCCCATGCCCAGAGCATCGGCGCAGATGCCATCGGTGCCATGCCCCCCTGCTTCTTCCGGCCCAAGCTCGACGGTGTCCTGGACTATTGCGAAGCTGTCGCCGCCGCCGCGCCGGAACTGCCCTTCTACTATTACCACATCCCCAGCATGACTGGCGTCGAGATCCGCATCGTCGATCTCCTCGAACAGGGCGCCCTCCGCATCCCGACCCTGAACGGCGCCAAGTTCACCTACGAGGACATCATGGACTTCCAGCAGGCCACCGAGCTCCAGGATGGCCGCTTCGACCTGCTTTTCGGACGCGACGAGATCCTGCTGGCCGGTCTCGCTGTCGGCGCTCAGGGAGCCGTGGGCAGCACCTACAACTACGCGCCCCAGGTCTACCTGAAGGCCATCGAGGCCTTCAAGGCCGGGGACATGGCCACCGCCCGCGCCTGCCAAGCCAAATCCCAGGCCCTCGTCCAGATTCTCAAGGACAGCGGCAGCGGCATTGCCTGCGGCAAGGCCATCATGGCCATGATCGGCATGGACTGCGGCCCCGCCCGCTTGCCCCTGTCCCGGTTCGACGATGCCAAGAAGGCGTGGCTCAAGTCCCGGCTCGAAGAAATCGACTTCTTCTCCTGGTAGACCCCGTATCTCGGAGTACCCATGCAACGTTTTCTGGCGACCCTCGCCCTGCTCGTCTCGTCGGCCACCGTGGCTAGCATCACCGTCCTCGTCGACTTCGGCCAGGGCAAAGCGCCCGGCAAGGACACGCAGGGACGCATCTGGAACCGGGTCTCGGGGGGCGCCGACCGCCTCTCTCGGGAACTGCGTGACAGCACGGGTGCCCGTTCGGGCATCCGCTGCCGGCTCGGCAATCCAGCCGACGTCACCCACAAGGTCGGACTCAACGGCCCCAACCGCAGCGGTGCCAAGGCCCCCACCGGGGAAGCCGCCAAGCGTGGCTATCCCCCCTTCGCCGTCGGCGACAGCCTTTACGGCCACCCCAAGCTCTTCGGCAACCGCCAAGTAGAGTCCGCCTGGCTGGAGCTCAGCAACCTGCTGCCCAACCAGCCCTACGACCTGCGCATCTTCGCGTCTCGCCTGGTCGGTGAGAATCCCGACTGCCGCGAAACCGTCTATGAAGCAGGTGGCCAGGAGACCCGCCTCGACCCCGTCAACAACACCGGCAACATCGTCCTGCTCGCAGGGCTCAAGGCCGATGTCAAGGGGTGCCTGCGCGTCACCCTCCGCCCCGGCGACAAGAACACCAACGGCAAGGGCTTCTTCTACCTCGGAGTTCTTGAGATCACCGCTCCCGCCGCTTCCCCGCTGCCTCCCATGGGAACCGGCAAGAACATCCTGTTCTTCGGCAACAGCTTCACCATGGGCAGTGGTGGCACCCCCTACCTCGTCGCCGAAGTTGCCCGCCTCGCGGGCCAGACACCCCCCAACGTGAACATGCGCGCCGCCGGCGGCAAAACCCTTGAGTGGCACCGGCAGAACAGCCTCGAATACATCGCCAAGCCCACCGACTTCTTCCCGGAGGAAGGCTTCCAATGGGACTTCGTCGTCATGCAGGAGTACAGCACCCGTCCCACCACCCATCCCAAGACCGGCAATATCGCGGCTTTCCTGCGCGATGCCCCC
>JABGQJ010000916.1 GCA_018648945.1 Victivallales bacterium | reverse complement strand
GTCGGCCCCCGGCCCCCGGTCCCACGCGAGGTGGCGGAGTATACCTTGGCGGACCGCCGTCGCTTGGACGCCGTGCCTGGGCTGACCTGTATCTGGCAGGTCAGCGGTCGCTCCGACATTCCCTTTCCGCAGCAGGTGGAACTCGATGTGGAGTACATCCAAAGTCAGAGCTTCTGGCTCGATCTCCTCCTGCTCCTGCGCACCATCCCCGCCGTGTTGCTCGGCAAGGGTGCCTACTGAGAACCGGAGCCCTTCGCATGAATGCCATCCTCGTCGCCCCCGGTTCTGCCGCCGATATGCAGGTTCTCTGCGAGCACCGGCCTTGCGAACTGTTGCCTGTGCTCAACCGACCGTTCCTGCAACACCTCATGGAGGCCTGTGCACGTGGTGGCATCACCGATTTCCGCGCTATCCTGAGCCATCAGCCCCAGGCAGTGGAGGAGTTTCTCGGCAACGGCGAGCGCTGGGGTGTCCAAACCGCCTTCCATCTTGTGCGCGAGCCGGATCGTCCCTATGCTGCTCTGCCCCTCGCTTGCGAGGGTGCCGGGCCGCTTATCTTGCTGGCCCATGGTGACTGCCTGCCTGCAGTGGATCTGGCTGCTCAGGAGACTGGGCCGGAGGCCGGGGCGTTTGTGTATGTGCACGAAGAGGATGGCCAGATTGTGTGGAGCGGGTGGGCTCTGCTCCGCGCCAGTGAGTGGAGTCAGATCCCCGCCACCGCCAGCCGGGCGGAAGTCGGGGAACTGCTCGTCGGCCTGGCCGGGAGCGGAGTGACGCTGGTGCGCGTGCCTCCCCCGTTGTCCTGCCGGAGCTATGCCGATCTGCTTCGCGCCAACGCTCTGGTGCTCGGGGCGGACCGCCCCGAGCTCATCGTGGAGGCGCGCGAATCCGACCCCGGGGTGTGGATCTCCCGCAACGTCAGCCTGCATCCCACCGCCCGGATTCTGCCGCCGGTCTTCCTTGGCGAGAATTGCCGCATCGGCGCCCGTTGTGAACTCGGTCCCGGGGCCTGCGTCGGTAGCGACTGCGTGCTGGACGATGGTTCCATCGTCCGCAACTCCGTTGTCCTCGCTGGTACCTATGTGGGCGAGGGACTGGAACTGGATGGGGTGGTGGTTGAGCACAGTCAACTGGTGAATGCCGCGCTCGGGGTCGAGTTGACCGTGGCTGACGAGTTCATCTTGGGCAGCATCAGAAGCCGCGGTCGCGCCCGCTGGCTGCGAGGCCTGCTTGTCCGGGGAGCTGCCTTGGCCGGGCTCCTCCTGTTCCTTCCCCTTCTGCTAATTCTCTGGGTCTGGACCCGGTTCACCCGCCCCCCCGCTGGTCCGGAGATTCTCCGCCTGCCCACCAGGGCCGACCAGACACAATGGCGGACTTTCCGCCAGACCATGTGGACCCGGCGCGACCCACCGGGCGCCGGGGCGCTCTCGCCACGTCGCCACTTCCTCCTAGTGTTCCTGCCCGGCTTGCTCCATGTCGTCCGCGGGCAGATGCATCTGGTTGGGCTCCCTCCCCGGACGCCTGACGAGACCAAGGCTTTGCCGCGGGACTGGCGTTCCGTGGTTCTGCTCGGCCACCCCGGTCTCGTCACCGAGCCCGACCTGGTCTATGGTCCCGAGCGATGTGCGGACGACGCCTACAGTTGCGAGCTGTTCCAGACCATGATCGGGGGGTTCAGGCACGACGTCAAGTTGCTCTGCCGCTACCTGTCCCGGTTGCTGGTCGGGCGGTGGACGTAGTGGGGTCCCGGACCTGGATCTCGCAGCCAATGAGCCGCCGCGACCGATTCGTCCGACCAAGTGCCCCATCTCCCAACTCTGGCCTCGACCAGCCAGGCCCGCATTCCCACTTCCGAATTCCCCCCCTACCCCAGGGCTTCCACTGCCGGGGGAAGGAGCCGTCGAACGCGGCCGGTGAGCGTGGTCGGGGCCTCGCTGGCTGGCCACGGGATGCTGACCCCGATGGCGGCGACAAGGTGTCCGTCTGCATCGAGAACGGGCGCGGCCATGCGCAGGGCCTCCTGGTCGGGAAACGGCGGGATGGCCACGCCTGCAGCTCGCACGTCGGCGAGGTAGGCGCGGAGGCGTTTGGGCTCGTCCCACAGGCGGGCGCCCTGCTCGTGGAAAGGGTTCTCAAGGCGGATCTCCTCAGTCCAGTCGGCATCGCCGAACGCCAGGAAGAGAAGGCCGGTGGCGCTGGAGTAGGGCGCGGCCGTGCGGCTGCGGGGGTGTTGGAGGCGGCGCGGTTGATCGGGACTGATCCGGAGGCGGACGACGATCAGCGTCCCTGCCGCCTCCGCGAAGGTGAGGGTGGCCCCGGGCAGGGCAAGCGCGAGTTCACGCATGGTTTCCTCGGCCCGCTTGAGCAGTTGGCGGTTGGCTTGGGCATCCACCAGTTCAGCGACCTTGGGCCCGAGGGCATAGAGGCCCTTCGCCGTCTTGTGCAGGTAGCCGACGGCGTGGAGCGTGCGGACCAGATTGTAGGCGGTCGTGGTCTTCAGTCCCATCTCGTCGGCGATGTCCTTCAGGCGCATGCCGTCGACTGCCCGGGCAACGACGCCCAGAATGTCCAGACCTTTGACCAGGGAGCCAACCAGGTTTCCGCCTGCCATGGGACCGCCTTTCGCAAATGGAACGCCCCGCCCACAGGGGGCGGGCGGGGCGCAGGAGGACAGAGCGCGTCCGACTATGCGAACAGCTCGAAGGGATTCTCGCCTTCGTAGAGGAGATGCTTCGGCAGGGGGGTGCCGATGTCGTTGATGCCGAGGAGCTTGGCCGCCTCAAAGAGTACTTTGCCGACCTTCTTGAAGCCGAATGCGCCATGGTGCGGATACTGCTTGCCGATGAGGATGTGTCGGTAGAAGCGGGCGAATTCGGGCACGGCGGCGATGCCGATGCTGCCGAAGG
>JABGQJ010000915.1 GCA_018648945.1 Victivallales bacterium | reverse complement strand
ACGCGAACGCCCCGAGCAGATTGGCCACGATGGGAAGCTCTGGCGGCGCATGAGGGACACTCGCCGCGACCTCGTCCAGCGCGCCCAGGATTGGGTCCATGAGCTGGGAGTGGAACGCATGGGAGGTCGCCAAGATCTTGCATTTGGTCCCGTCGGCCTCAAACCGAGCCAAGGCCCCTCGAACAGCTGCCTCGGGACCGGAGACCACGACGCTCTGGGGACCGTTCAGGGCCGCGATGACGACTTGCTCGCCGGCATCGCGCAGTTCCTCCTGGATCTTGTCCGGGGTGGCCATGACGGCGACCATGAGTCCGCCTGGAGGCAGGGCCTGCATAAGCCGAGCCCGTTCCACGATCAGGCGGAGACCCTCCTCGAAGCTGAAGATCCCGGCCACGCAAGCGGCCGCAAACTCCCCCACGCTGTGCCCCATCACGGCCGTTGGCTCGACTCCCCAACTGCGCCACAGCATGGCCAAGGCGTATTGGAGACAGAACATGACCGGCTGCGTGTAGCCGGTCTGATCAAGCGCCGGACCCGCCGCCGGATCCAGGAGGCCCAGCAAGGGGCGGTCAAGATACGGGCGAAGGCACGCCGCACCGCGCTCGAGGATCTCCCGGAAAACAGGCTGCGTCTCATATAGCCCGAGCCCCATGCCCGCATACTGAGCGCCCTGCCCAGTGAACAGAAACGCGACCTTGGGCAACCGGTCGTGCTCCGCCTCCCCGGCGTGGGTGCCGACCGCTGTCGGGTCGGTGACGAAGGCCCGCAGCCGGGCGGAGGCCTGCTCCGGCGACTCGGCCACGACGGCGAGCCGGGCCGCAAAGTGTGCCCGGCCGACATGGGCGGTGAAGGCTGTGTCGGCAAGGGATACCTCGGGCTGCACGCTCAGGAAGTCGGCATGGCGTTCCGCCAGTTCGGCACGCGCCGCTGCGGAACGGCCAGACAAGGCCAGCACGTGCAGCGGGCGCTCGCACTGCCCGGCGACCGGCGCCGCCAGGGGACTCTCCTCGACCACGATATGGGCATTGGTCCCCCCAAACCCGAAGGAACTGACCCCGACCCGCCGCGGCGTCTCGCTCCGGGGCCACGGCACCAACTGAGTCGGAACGGCAAAAGGGATCGACTCCATGCGCAACAGAGGGTTCGGGGTCTTGAGATGAAGGTGGGGGGGAATCTGGCCGTTCTGCAGCACCAGGACTGCCTTGATCAGCCCAGCGACTCCGGCCGCGCTCTCCAAGTGCCCGATGTTGGTCTTGACCGAGCCCAACCGCAGGGGATGATCCGCCGTGTGGCCGGGGGCAAAGACGTTGGCCAGGGCATCCATCTCGATCGGGTCGCCCAGGCGGGTCCCGGTGCCGTGGGCCTCGATGTAGCCGACCTCCCCGGGGGTCACATGGCCATCCTCCAGGGCGGCGCGCATCACCCTTTCCTGGGCGGGACCATTGGGCGCGGACAGGCCATTGCTGCGACCGTCGTGGTTCACTGCGCTCCCCCGAACGACCGCTAGAACGCGGTCGCCGTCGCGTCGGGCATCACTCAGACGCTTGAGCACGAGCACCCCGCAGCCTTCGCCCCGGACGTAGCCGTCGGCGGCGGCGTCGAACGCCTTGCAGCGACCGTCCGGGGACATCATGTGGGCCTTGGAGAGCGCCACTGTCATTTCCGGACTGAGAATGAGGTTCACCCCTCCCGCCAGGGCCAGGTCGGT
The DNA here is from genome assembly GCA_018648945.1 of Victivallales bacterium. Next base: position 1,198 of record JABGQJ010000915.1, on the reverse strand, counting down.
CTCCCGACGGCGAAGACTCTGGCAGGCCAGATGGACCGTGACCAACGACGATGAGCAGGCGGTATCCAGGGTGATGCTCGGCCCTCTCAGATTCAGCGCATAGGAGACCCGGTTGGCCAGGATGGCGTGGCTGACGCCGGTACCAGAGAACGCGTCGATATCGACCAAGTCGCGCGACTGCAGAAGGGCATAGTCGCTGGAGATCACGCCGACATACACGCCCGTTTCGGTCTGGGAGAGACTCGCCGAGGGGATTCCCGCATCCTCGAGCGCTTCCCAGGCGACCTCGAGCAGCAGCCGTTGCTGCGGATCCACGTGCACGGCTTCCCGAGGGGAAATGCCAAAGAAGTCGGCATCGAACGTGTCTACCTGTTCGAGAAACCCACCCCAACGGGTGTACATCCTGCCCGGTGCCCCCGGATCGGGATCGTAGAACTCATCCACATCCCAGCGCTCGGGGGGGATCTCGCGGATGGCGTCCTCTCCGTCGCGCAAGAGCTGCCAGTAACGGGCCGGCGAACTCGCGCCTCCGGGAAACCGGCATCCCATGCCGACGATTGCGATGGGCTCGGACCGGGCACCCTCGTACGCGGCCAGCTTGGCCTGGCTCTGTCTGAGCAGGAGAACCGCGTTCTGTAATGGAGAGAGGCTTTCCCTGGGCTTCTCAGAAGTCATGCTTGCACCACGCGTCACGCGCCAATAAGGAAGGGAGTCAGTCGAGCGGGCGGCACCCGCAACGAAAGCAACCGACGAGGGACTGACAGAATCGGGACCAGTTCACAAAGACGCACCGTGTTTGTTCGCTGTGTTGATGGGCAGGAGAAGACTACGACGAGCCAGGCACCGTGTTCTGCGTTCCGGCGGGCGGCTTCGCCATCTCCTGCTGGATGAACGCCTCCAGATCCTCCTCGGTCAGACTCTGGATCTCGTGCAGCAGCTGGTCCGCGTCAGGGGGCGCGTCGGCAACCAACGGGACGGCCGCGATCTCCTCCGCAGCACAGGGGGGGGCAGCGAGCCAGGCCGCCAGAGCCCCGATCGTGGGGTGGTTGTAGACGGTCGTGGGGGACAGTGTGCGTCCCAGCCAGCACCCCAGGTCGGCAGCAATCTGCACAGCGGCGAGCGAGCCGATGCCAAACTCCAGGAAGGGCGTGGTCTTCTGTATCTGGTCGCGTGGCACCCGCAGACGACCGGCGATCCG
>JABGQJ010000914.1 GCA_018648945.1 Victivallales bacterium | reverse complement strand
CCTCGGGGTCGAGGTGGTGGCGGGCCCCGTGCTCACGAGCGATGCGGAGGCCGAGGAGTTGGCTGCCGAGTTCCGCCGCCAGGACGTGGATGTCATGGTTGTGCACTTCCTCACCTTCTCCCTGGGCAGCATGACTCCTCTCCTGGCCCAGCGGGTGGGCGTGCCGGTGATCTTCTGGGGCATGCCGGAACCCCCGTTCGACGGCGGCCGCATCAAGTCCAACTCGTTCTGCGCGGTGAACATGAATGCCCATGCGCTGCGCAAACTGGGGCACCCCTACAGCTTTGTCTACGGCATGCCGGATGCCATTGCGGCGGACATGAGCCGCCAGTTCCGCGTCACCGCCTGCATCAAGCGTCTGCGCACCACCCGGATTGGCATGGTGGGCTCGCGGGTGCCCGGCTTCTACACCTCCTGCTTCAACGAACTCGCCCTCCGGCGGGAACTCGGGGTCGAAGTGAAGTACATCGACCTGCTCGAGATCGTGGATGCGGCCGAGAAGCTCCCGGACGCGGAGATCGATGCCGCCTACGAGCACATCACCAGCGCGGCCAGTTCCTGCGGCTGCGTGCCCGAGGAGCAACTTCGGAAGGGGGCTCGTCTCTACGGTGCCTTTACCTCCTTCCAGAAGAAGCTGGATCTCGACGGCTTCGCCGTGAAGTGCTGGCCTCAGATCGGCGACATCTTCGGGATCGGTGTCTGCTCGACTCTTGGTCAGCTGACCGCCGATGGCATGGTTGCGAGCTGCGAAGGCGATGTCTACGGAGCAGTCGCCATGGTCATTCTTCAGGAACTGTCGGGCACGGCCCCGTTCTACTGCGACCTGATTGCCTTCGAGGAAGACGAGAACGTGGGGCTTGGTTGGCATTGCGGAGCGGCGCCGGTCTCGCTCTGTGCGGAGGGATGCGACAGCTCTTTGGGGCTGCACTCGGTGATGGATGGCGGCAACGTCAAGGGCGTCACCCACGACTTCCCGCTGAAGCCGGGGCCGGTCACCTTCACCCAACTGGGCGAGGATCTGGATGGCAGCTACCGCTTCCTGATTGCCGGTGGCGAAGGCCTTGAGACCCCGCAACTGCTGCCCGGCAACCCGTTGCGCATCCGCTTCGAAGCTCCCCTGGACGAACTGGTCGACACGATCATCGAGGGTGGCTTCTCCCACCATTACACCGTGGGTTACGCCGACCTGCAGGGCGATCTGGAGCTTCTCTGCAAATGGCTCGACATCACGCCGGTGCTACTGTGATTCTCCTGGGCAACATGGAAGAGGTCTGGTACGTATGATGAGCCAAGCAACACGCATGGCATTGGGGATGGTGGCAATGACAACGGCAGCTGGTGCCTGCGAGTACTACGTGGATTCGACCAACGGCAAGGATGGGAATGCCGGGACGTCACCGACCGCCGCCTGGCAGACGCTTGCCCAGGTCAACGCGGCCGAACTGGAGCCTGGCGACACGGTGCGCTTTGCCTGCGGGGGCCAGTGGCGCGGCACGCTGTCGCCGCAGAGCGGCAGCGAGGCGGCACCGATCACCTATACGTCCTACGGCAAAGGCGAGAAGCCAGCGCTGCTGGGCTCGATCGCGCTTGATCAGCCAACCGATTGGGTGCAGGAAGGCCCCAATCTCTGGGCCACGCGGGCGTCGGAATACCGGGATGGTCGGGTGGTCATGGACTGTCGCGCAGCCGAATGGTCCTGTCACTATGAAAACGGTGCCGACGTCGAAGTCACCACGCAGAAGAGCGAGACGGGGATCATCTACCGCCTTGCCTGTCGCAACAGCGGCACGAAGTCGAACCATGTGCAAATGTGGGGGGAATTCCCCGACTGGGATGCGATCGGCAAGGATACCACCATGGTCACGCTGCGCTACCGGGCACGCAGCACGATCCCCTTCCGCCCCGGCCGGATGACGGTGCGTCGGGGAGGGAAGCCGTGGAACTACTATGGCGGCGCGGGTGGGAGTCCAGCGCTGACTGCGGAGTGGCAGGAGTTCTCGGCTCGTCTGAACATGGTGGGTCGAGGCGACCATCCTCGCCTGCACTTCAATCTGGGCAGCCTATTGCCCAAGGGTGCGGTGTTCGAGTTCCAGCCCCTGGCATTGGTGGAGACCGCCTGCACGGCCGGGCCACCTCTGACCGTGGACGTGGGGAACATCATCTTCGATCACGGGCCGACCTGCGGCTGGAAGAAGTGGGACGTGAAGGAACTGACCAAGCCGCTGGACTACGTCTACGATGGCGCGGCGGGCCGGGTCTTCCTCAACTGCGAGGAGAATCCGGGCACGCGCTTCGAGAGCATCGAGTTGGCTATGAAGCGCCACATCGTCGGCCAAGGCGGCACCCACCATGTGGTCTACGACGGCCTGGCGGTGCGTTACGGTGCCGCACACGGCTTTGGCGGCGGTGACACCGCCCACCTGACCATCCGTAACTGCGATATCTCCTACATCGGGGGTGGCCATCAGCACAGCAATCGCGGCCGGCCTGTTCGGTTCGGCAACGGCATCGAGTTCTGGGGTGCGGCCCACGACAATCTGGTGGAAGGCTGCCGCATCTGGGAGATCTACGACGCGGCGCTGACCAACCAGGGGCGCGGCCCGACTTCGAAAGAGATCAACATCACCTACCGCAACAACATCATCTGGAACGCCGAGTATTCCTTCGAGTACTGGAACAACCCGGAGACGGCGGAAACGCGGAATATCCTCTTCGTCAACAATACCTGCGTCAACGCCGGGGTCGTCTGGTCCCACGCCCAGCGACCAGACCGCAATGGCAGCCATCTGATGATGTATACCAACAAAGCCAAGACATCCGGTTTCGAGATCAAATACAACATCTTCTACCAGACCACGGACTGGGGGAGCCGCTTCAGTGCCGGTTGGGATCCACGCCCGGTCATC
>JABGQJ010000913.1 GCA_018648945.1 Victivallales bacterium | reverse complement strand
CACCCCGGTCCGGATCAGGCGGTCGGCGATCTCCTTGGTGATGCCGCCCGCGACCTGGACCTGCGCCGGATCGGTGGCAAGCGTCGTCTGGTCCTCGGCATGCTTCTCGGGTTCACCCGAATACTTCATATACATGGTCAGGCCCGCATTGCCGGTCGTGACCATGCCGCCAAGACACCCGTAGCGCTCGATGAGAATCACCCGCGCGCCCTGTCGGGCCGCCGCCAATGCGGCCACGACGCCCGCCGTGCCGCCGCCAGCCACCACCACATCCGCCTCCGCTACCACCTGCGTGGGAACGGCCATGGTCATCGTCTCGCCAATCTTCGGCATCGATCTGTCCTCCTAGGGCGCGGGGCCACGCCATGAGCGGTACTTGGCAACCGGGGCTTCTGAGACTGGGCTAACGTAAGGACCTCCCAGGGGCAAACGCAAGCTGCCTGCCTCGAAAAGGCAGCGGGGCTGGGGCCTGCGGCTCAGAATCCGTAGATCCGGCCGCCGTCCGCAGCTTTCCCAGCGGGCTTGGCGGGCGTGCGCCGGTGCAGATGAGCCTGGCTGCGAGGGACCGTGCGGTAGCGCTCGATAAACTGGCGGATGCCTTCCCCAGTGGCGGTGTCCTGAAGATGATCGGGCCAGACCAATGGGGCGACAAAGCGGCAACCGTGCGCCCAATCGGCGCGCAACGTGTCGGCGACGTCTGCGACTGGCGCGCACGCATAGTGATACCGCCATTCGGGGCTGCCCCAGGCGGGGTCACCGAGTTTCTCCAGGTAGCTGTCGAGCCAGGGCCGGGTGTCGTTGAAGAGATTCAGCCCCAGCCGTCCATTTGGGATCACGCCGCCCCAGGGCGGAACGGCGGACAGCCAGATCCGTTTGGCGGGGGCATAGGCCGTGCTGCCGGGAATGGTCTGAGTGTAGATCAGCTCCTTGGGCAGGCCAGCGGCCACTGCATCCGCTGCGCAGGTGGCGTACTCGTTGCGCACCAGAAGCGCCCGGAAGGTGTTCCAGAGCTGCCAGAAGGTCTGGGCAGGCTGTCCCCAGACAGGGAAAGCATAGTCAGCCTCGGTGGCCCGACGCGGCGGATCGAACCCACCCGGGTGATCCACATCGAGGTCAAAGACAGGGGCATGGCCCGCGAACTCGTCCCGCGAGAAGAACTTCAACTCCCAGGTGGCGAACGCCGTGCCAAAGTCACGATTGAGGGCGGCCAGCCCCGTCGTCTCGTCGTGATAGCGTTGCCAACCAACATAGGCCTCGCCCCGAAAGCGCCCGGTCCTGGGATGGTACTCCCCCAACCCCCGGGCCCAGTCCCGAAATTCAAGAATCGCGTAGGGGTTGTAGTCAGCCGGCTGGTCCCCGTGGTGCAGGGCCAGCTCCAACTCGCCATCCACATTCACCGCCACCAGCAATTCGGGATGCTGGCGATAGAAGTCGGCGATGACCCGCAAGACAGGCTGCCGGTTCTTCCGACGCAATGCCTGGGCCTCGCCATTGTAGCGGGAAAAGGTCACGTAGACATCGCCAAAGGACGCGCCATTGAGCTGTTTCTCCACCTGTCGATAGGGCATGGGGTCCACGGTCGGGAGCGTATCCGTCTGCACGCGATGGTCCGCGTACCACATGCAGTTGCGGCGGCGCAGTTCCAGCCAGTCGGTGGCATCCATCTCCTCCCGCGCCGGATCGAACCACGCGCCCCCAGCGCAACCGATCTTGAGCGGGATGCGTTCGCGCACCGCCATATCCGTCCATTGCTTCACCGCTGCGAGCCGTTGCTTGGTCAGCGGCGCGTTGGGGTCGAACACGTACTGGGTGTCGCTTCGCGTCCAGGCCATGTAGGGCAAGCTCATGGTCAGCCCGAGCCGCACATAGGGACCGTCGCCACGGGGGGCAAGCCAGGTCTTGATGCGGGCAAACTCCTGCGCCGACCGGAATCCCGCGCGGGCGCTGATCACGATATGGAACACATCGTCGGGCTCGTGTGGCCCCACGTGAATGGGAGGCGTGAAGACCTCCCGCTCGTAGGCTGACGGCGCTGGCTGCGTGGCCGTCACTCTCTGGCGCAGTGCCGCGATCGGCACCGCCCGATGCTCAATGGACAGCTCGTCCAGCCAGCCATTGAAGCTCTCCTTGCCAGCCGCGTCGTAGGCCCCGATGACCAAGGGCCCCGGTGCCTTCACCAGCCGACGCTTGGTGGTCTTCAGCGTCTCCACCTGCGTGCCATCCAGGACAAAGGCCACGCTCCCCTTCTCAAAGTCGACGACAGCGGCCACATGGGTCCATTTCCGCTCGGGAACGGTGAGCTTCTCTGTGGTGACCATCTCATGCCCCTCGCCATCGTTCAGCAAGAGCCAGAGCCGCCCCCCCCGGAGGACCCGTAGTCGATACGAACCGTTGCAGGATTTGGCCACGATATTGTGCGAGTTGTCCACCCAGCGCCCCGCCACCCAGGCGGAGATGGTGAAACTCCCCGTCGGATTCAACTCCGGCGCGTCGGGCACCACCAACGGTTCCGGCGCGTAGGCCCGAAACCGCGCGGCCCCGCCCGGCTCCCTGTCAAAGCGAAACCGCGCCTCTCCTTGCCCTCGACCGGCAAGACAGATCAGCACCAGACAGCAGATGCAGCGCCTACACATACAGCGAACTCCTTGGGTGAAGGTGTAGTCATAGCGTGCACTACCCGGCCCTGCAATCCCCAGCTCCTCCTTTGTGGGCTTGGTGAATTCGTGGCCTCTTCTCCCCGCGATGGGCAACAGTGACATTCCGGGGTATGGTTGGCGTCGGATGACTGGATATTGCCTTGGTACCCTCTTCCCAGAGCTCACGGAGACCAGCAATGATCGTCGGGACCGTCAGAGAGATCAAGACGCATGAATACCGAGTGGGGTTGACCCCCGACTGCGTGCGAAG
>JABGQJ010000912.1 GCA_018648945.1 Victivallales bacterium | reverse complement strand
CCAAGCACAGGGCGCGCCATACGCCCCCACTCACGTAAACGAATGAAACACACACTATTGTGTTCGCACCTGGAAAATCAAGGTCCCCAGGGGTTCTGCCTGGACGTGACAAAGGCCTGGTCCGCAGGCATATTCTCCTCGTCCCCCCTCTTACCCAAAGGATTGATATGAAGCTCGGTGTACGCCCGAATCCCCTGCGGTTGAAGCAGGATGCCCCCGCCCTGTGCGCTTGGTTAGGCGCGCACGGCTTCGACTCCATTGACCTGCAGGTCCCCAACGCGGAGGCGGTGGATCTCTGCCGCACCCATGGTCTCGAGCCGGGCAGTTTCGACCTGCCCGGAATCCCCACCATCAGTTCTCCCGACTCCGGCAAGCGCCGGGCTGCGGCAGCGGCCCTGCGCGAGGGACTGGACGGAGCTGCCGCGCTTGGCCTCACCACCTGGTTCGTGTGTTTCGCGCCCGAGGACCGCACCCGCAGCCGGGCCGAGAACTTCGGCTTCTGGGCTGACGCCTTCCCCGCCGTCGCCGAACACGCCGCCAGTTGCGGCATCGGCATCGCCATGGAGGGCTGGCCCGGCCCGGGACCGCAGTATCCCACCCTCGGCTGCACCCCCGAGATGTGGCGGGAGATGTTCGCGGTCGCGGGCATGGATGCGCTCGGGCTCTGCTTCGATCCCTCCCACCTCGTCCGCCTTGGTATCGACTACCGTCGCGTGCTTGGCGAGTTCGGCGACCGAGTCCACCATGTGCACGGCAAGGACTGTGCTCTGGACCACGAACAGCTCTACCTGCAGGGATGCCTGCCCCAGACCTTCGGGCGACCCGCCTTCGCCTGCAGCGAGGGCTGGTGGCGCTACTGCGTGCCGGGCGATGGCGAGGTCAACTGGCGTGACGTCGTCGTTGCCCTCACCGCCTGCGGCTACGACGGACCAATCAGTGTCGAGCTGGAGGATGGCCTCTACATGGCCGACGAAGACGGCAATCGACGGGGCCTCGTGCGCGCCCGCGATCATCTGCGTGCGGCCATGGGCTGAGGTTGTATTCCCCAGTTCCGGTTCTAGTATGGAATGGCGATGTGTGCATCGTCGCCACTCCACCATATCAGACGCGCAGGAGACCTACCCATGGCCGACATCAACGACGAACTAGACGCTCTGTTTGACGACGAGGAAGCCGAGCAGGAGGAGGTCGTCGAGGAGGCCGCTGCCGAAGAGGAGGCGGAAGCCGCCGAGGCAGCCAAGGCCGCCAAGGCAGCCCCCAAAGCAAAGGTGAAGGCCAAGATCGGCAGCAAGGTTCCGGTGAAGAAGTCGAAGACCACTGGTTCTCGTACTGGGAGTATCCCCATTGGCAAGAAGGCGGTCCAAGGTGGTGCCCGCACTCGCCCCACCGCCGCCAAGCCCGGCAAGGCGGCCCCCAAGCCGGAGCCGGAGCCAGAGCCCGAGGCCACCGCGCCCGCCCGAAGTGCCCGCACCAAGGTCGCTCCCGCCCCCTCGGGTGGTGGCAAGGGACTGCTCGCGGTCTCACTCGTCCTGAACGTGATTCTGCTTGTGGCCGTCATGGTCACCATGCTCAAGGTTGGCGGTCTGGCAACCGACATCAAGGCCCTCAAGGGCGACATGAAGACGGAGCTCACCAGCGTCAAGAATGCGGTGACCACCGCCTCCAACGTCTCGCGCGTGAAGTTCGGGATGGTCACCGATCCCACACTTGGGCGGCAAGCGGTGATGGTTCTCGTCCCGAAGGATGCGACGAAGGCAAAGACTCAGTCCGAAGCCTGGCCCATCGATCTATCGAGACTCATCCGCAACGGCGAGCCCAAAGAGTAGCCCCGCCCGTACCCATAGCTGACCACGCCCCTCGGACCCAACCGGGGGGCGTGGTGTTTCCCTGCCAAGGAGCCACGGCGACAGCATGGAATTCGCCGCCGACCTGCACGTGCATTCGCACCATTCCCGGGCCACCAGCCCAGGCTGCACGCTTGAGGGGTTGCAGGGCTGGGCGCAACGCAAAGGTGTGCGCGTGGTCGGCACCGGCGATTTCACCCACCCCCAGTGGTTTGCGGAACTGGGGCAGAAACTGGTGCCCTCGGCCCCAGGGCTCTTCCAGCTTCGTCCTGAGTACTCGGCGCGCGCCGACTCGGCGGTCCCGCCCGCTTGTCGTTCGGCCGTCGAGTTCCTGCTCGCCTCCGAGATCTCCAGCATATACACGCGCGATGGGCGCACCCGGAAGGTCCATTCCCTCTTGTTTGTCCCCGATCTGGACAGCGCTGCCGCCATCAACACCCGACTCGCGGCCATCGGCAACATTGCCTCCGACGGGCGCCCGATTCTCGGGCTCGATCCCCGGGATCTGCTGGAAATCGTCCTTGAGGCCCATCCCGGGGCCTGCCTGATCCCGGCCCACATCTGGACGCCTTGGTTTTCCATGCTTGGCTCCAAGTCGGGTTTCGATTCTGCCGAGGAGTGCTTTGGCGATCTGGTCGGGCACATCTTCGCAGTGGAAACCGGGCTCTCCTCCGATCCGCCGATGAACTGGCGAGTGGGCAGCCTCGACCGTTTCACTCTCGTCTCCAACAGCGATCTCCACTCCCCCAAGAATCTCGGGCGCAACGCCACGCTCTTCCGCTGCCCCGTGGACTACTTTGCCATGCTCGATGCCCTCCGCACGCGTTCGCCGGACGCCTTCGGCGGCACCATCGACCTCTTCCCGGAGCAGGGCAAGTACCATCTCGACGGACACCGGAAATGCGGTGTCTGCCTGGAACCGGAGGAGTCCCTGGCCAAGGACAATATCTGTCCCGCCTGTGGCAAGCCGCTCGTTCTCGGCGTGCTCCATCGAGTCACCGCCCTCGCCGATCGCCCAAGCGGGGGACAGCCGGGGAATCCGCCCCACCACGAGTACATCATCC
>JABGQJ010000911.1 GCA_018648945.1 Victivallales bacterium | reverse complement strand
AAGCCGGGCCCCGGTGCACTCTTGCCGTTCCTCCCACGCCACCGACAGAGGGGGAGAATGCTGGCTGGAAGCCGGCGCTCCCGGCCACGTCCCCGGCATACCATTTGGGCCGCGTGTGCCCCGCCTGGACGCGGTGTTCAGGGAGAGTTGGCACGCGAGGTCCTGACGGGCTACGGTCCAGGGCGGTGAACATGTGAACTGGCTTTGGCATAAGCCGATGGCGTTCAGCGGCTATGGTGTTTTGGCGGATTGGTCGTAGGAGACCATGGATGATCTCACGGAGAGCAACCCTCAGAATGGTCGCCATCTGGGTGGTCGGCGGTGCCGCTGCCCTGCAGGCGCAGGGCAGTGCGGCGGGCATCACCCGTGAGCAGATTGAGGCGGACTACCTCCTGCAGGCCAAACTCCGGCTGCCCGTGCTGGCTCGGGGAGGAGTCGCAGCGGAGCAAGCGGACGTCACCCGGGAGCAGGATGCAGCTGGGGCTGTCGATGGCCTCATCAACGGCAAGTGGGGGTTCCACACGCTGCACGAGAAGAACCCGTGGTGGTGCGTGGACCTCGGCGAGTCCCTGCCCTTGGCCCGGGTCGTCCTTTACAACCGCTGTGACAGCTGCGGGCCGCGCAACAACCGGATCGAGTTGCTGCTTGGGGAGGCGGACGGTGAGCTCGCGTTGGCCTACACCCATGATGGCACGCCGTTCGCCGGGCACACGGACAAGAAGCCCCTGGTTGTCGAGCTCAACGGTCGCCGGTCGCGCTACGTTCGTCTCCAGCTCACCGCGACTGAGTACTTCCATCTGGACGAGGTCCAGGTCTACGCGGTCGGCAGCAAGGAGAATGTGGCTCTGGGGAAGCCCGCCACGCAGAGCAGTGTCAGTCAGTGGTCCGCCCTTCCTGCGGGAGCGGCACCCGCCTCCACCAAGCTGGCTACGAGCGAGTGGACCGGAATCATGCGAGTCACGCTGCAGAATGGCCAGCGACTCGCCGAGGCACTGCAACTCCAGGGAGTGAATGTGCGGGCGGATTCCGCAACGCTGGCGGGGATTGCGGCGCAGGTGGACGCGACGGCGACTGAGCGAACCACAGCACAGTGGCAAAGGCTGTATCTGGACGCCCGCTGGGCAATCCGCCGAATGGCCTTGGGAAACCCCCTCCTGGACTTCGATTCCGTCCTCTTCGTCAAGCGGGCACCCACCATGTTCCCCCACCTCTCCGACCAGTATTACGGCTGGTGGTCCCGCCCTGGCGGCGGCGTGTTCGTGCTGAAGGACTTCAAGACCGACACCTCGACAGTCCGTTGCCTGAGCACCGGATTCGCCGACGGGAACTTCCTCCGGCCAGACCTGGACTACGACGGCAGGAAGCTGGTCGTGGCCCACAGTCGCCACTACCCGCACGTCCCTGCCGTCCCCAACAAACTGGACAAGGCGGCACTTCCCGAGGACGCCTTCTACCATATCTATGAGATTGACCTGGCCCCAGCAGACGGTGGTGCAGAACCACGCCGTTTGACCCGCGGGAGGTACGATGATTTCGACGCGCGCTATCTGCCCGATGGTGACATCGCGTTCCTTTCCACGCGCAAGGGCGACTTCATCCAGTGCAGCCGGGAGAACACGCAGCGTACCAACGAGAGCGACTTGCCGGACAGCTACGTGCGGTGTGGTGGGGGGAACTACCGCCCGGTTCCGGTCTTCACCCTTCACCGGATGGAGGGGACGGGTTCGGACATGCGGCCCATCTCGGCCTTTGAGACCTTTGAGTACACGCCTTCGGTTGCCAATGATGGGCGCATCCTCTATTGCCGATGGGACTACATCGATCGCTTCAACGGCCACTTTTTTAGCCTGTGGTCCACCAATCAGGATGGTTCGAACGCGCAGCTGGTCTATGGCAACTACACCAAGCGTCCGCAGGCCACGATGGAGCCTCGGGCCATCCCCGGTTCCACCAAGATCATCTTCACGGCGTCTGCCCACCACTCCATCACGGGCGGCTCCCTCGTGCTGCTGGATCGCAACCGCGGTCTGGAGAGGAATGCACCGATCACCCGCCTGACGCCCGAAGTTCCATTCCCGGAGACCGAGAGGAACGTGGGGATGTTCTACGCCAATCCGTGGCCATTGTCGGAGGATGTCTACCTGGTCAGCTGGAGCAACCAGCGCTTGCCCGGGCATCGTCGCGACGCCTCAGATAAGAACCCCGTCAACGCGCAGGGCCTGTACCTATACGACCGGTTCGGCAACCTGGATCTGATCTACCGCGATGCATCGATATCGAGCATGTCCCCGATTCCACTGAGGCCCCGTCCGCGACCGGGTGTGCATCCCGAGGCGGGGCGGGACGACCAGGAACAGGTCGGGACGCTTCTCATTCAGGATACCTACCGTGGGCTGGATGGGGTGGCTCCCGGCACGGTCAAGCGGCTCCGCATCGTGGGCGTTCCTCCGAAGGTGCAGCCCCACATGAACCGGCCTGTTCTTGGCGTCTCCAGGGAGGAAACCGGCAAGTACATCCTCGGTTCGGTGCCGGTCGAGGCGGACGGTTCGGCCCAGGTCCGCGTGCCATCGGGAGTTCCCTACTTCTTCCAGGCGCTCGATGCGGAAGGCAGAGCCGTGCAGACCATGCGTTCGCTAACCTACGTGCAGCCGGGGCAGACGCTGTCCTGCATTGGCTGCCATGAACACCGCGATGCTGCACCGGCCAGCCGAGGAATGCCGCTCGCGGCAAAGAAGCCGCCCGCAAAGATCACCCCGGGACCGGCGGGATCACTGTTGCTCCGCTATGACCTGATGGTGCAGCCCGTGCTCGACCAGCACTGCATTGGCTGCCACGCGCCGAGCAGTGCGACCCCAAAGGCGGCGAAGATCGACCTCACGAGCCCAGCATCCTGGAATACGCTGATCGGGTA
>JABGQJ010000910.1 GCA_018648945.1 Victivallales bacterium | reverse complement strand
CAGGGAGCGTATCCACGACCACCACGCTGCTGGTCGCATCCCAACGGCAGGGCCGGCGCAATGCCAGCGAGAGCCCATCCAGCCCCACTAGCAGATGTCCGTCCGCCAGTTCGGCTGGTCGTGCCAGGCTGACCGCCTCACCATTGCAGATGGCGGTCTGCTTCCCGGCCTCGATCGTGACGGCGGATTGGCCCATCGTCACGGTGTCGGCGGCGACTTCCCCGCCGAACGCTTCGGCGACGAGTTTCAGGTCAACCAATGGCCCCGCCGCCGTTTCGCGGATCACGCCTCTGAGCGACAGCGGACGCGAGCCATCGATGACCTCGGGCGCGAGCGCATCGGCGGCAGGCGGCAGCAACCCATCCTGCGGGAACTCGGGCAGGGAACGGTCGCTAGAACGCACCAGCCGGTGCTTTCCGGGTGCCAATCGCAGGCAGATGGCCCCACCAGTCGTCGTTGCTTCGGCTTGATGGGCTACACCTTCCGTACCCCAGAAGCCAGCGGCCAGATCGGTGAGGACGACCCGGACTGGGCCCTTCCCCGCCAGTGTGAGGTCCAGGGGGCCGGCGAGCGACTTCCCATCCCTGGCGAAAAGCACGGCTTCATCGCCGATTCGGGCCCCGATCAGTTGCCCGGTCTGAATGGTCTGGGTCGCGACTGCGGCCTTGCCATCTGCGTCGCCGACTTGCAGCGCGTGCAGGAACACCGTCTGCTCGGCGGGGTTGGTTGGCGAGACCTCGATGCGCCAGCCGCCGCTCTCTGCCGTGGGTCGGTCGGCCTCGAAGACTTGGCCGAAGATCTTGGCCTCGCCGGTCGGGCTACCGATGGTGGTCAGACTGGCCTGGCGCGGCAACAGGGTGTCGCTGACCAATTGCCCGCCATACTGCCCCTCCACGCGCATGATGGTTGCCCGTTGCCGGCTGACTGTTGGCTCGTTGACCGAGTGCAGCAACCATACGGGCTTGAGCTTCGGCTTGGCTGCCACGATGCGGTCGAGGGTGACGAGGGCAGCTGGGCGCCCCGGGGCGCCCAGATTCAGGAACACGCAGGAACGCTCAATCCGTTTGGCGCGGTCCGCATAGCCGGGGGTGAGGTCGGTCTTGATGTGGCTGAAGAATGGCCGCTTGGGATCGGGCCCGAAGGCGTGGGCCAGAACACTGCCGTCCTTATACCCCTTCTCCTTCAGGATCTGGAGCGTCCCTGGTTCCCGGCGGTTGTTCGGGTAGTTCTGCCCACCGTCGTGTCTGGTGGCGTCCACGGTCGCCGGATCGTAGAGCAGCAGCGTGTTGTGGGCGATGGAGCGTTTGTTCCAGTGCCAGTCGTAGGGGATGCCGTAGTGGCCATAGCAGCCGGCATCAGTCGCCAGGCCGCCCCGGTAGTAGATCTGGAAGCCACCGGCGTCGAGATGGTGGTGGTTGTTGAAGTGGTAGCCCGCGCCCTTCATCTCGCAGACCACAGCGCCCGACCACGCGCCTTGCCGCCAACCAGTGCGGGCAACCATCGCACCCAACGGTTCGGCGAAGAACTTGGTCAGGGGCAAGTCGAGCGGCGGCTTGGCCTTCAGTTCGGGATCATGAAACAGCGCCCGCCAGAGCGGCGTGAGTTCCCGCCCGGTGACGGCGATCTGTCGCCGGTACTCATGTTCGAGGTAGGGATCGCTGTAGTACGAAGCCGTCAGCATCAGCGCCAACGGGAACCGCCAATACTCGCCGGAAAGGAAGGTGTCGCCGTCGCGGATGAGCTGGCCGTCTGGCCGCCGGGTGTAGAGCCAGGAATAGGGGACCTTCCCTTGCTCGGCGGTGAAGACAGGGCCTGCACCCATGCGGTCGAACAGCCAGGTCGCAGACATGGACCACTGGAAGCGGTACGGACCATAGGATTCGCCCTGATGATGCCGGTGCGACGGAAAGAAGAAGTTGCGCGCGGGCACGAATTCCTGGAAGAAGCGCCCGGCCCCGATCCGGTACCACTCCGGGAACTCGTCGTAGACCGCAATGCCCACCACCAGCTGATCGCGCAGCAGCTGGGCCTCGCCCGCATGGCTGGTGATTGCGCTCTGCCGCGTGGGCGGGTAGCGGATCTCCATGATGCTCGCCAGATCCAACGCGTCCGCGATGAACTGCTTCTTCCACTCTGGCGTCAGCAAGTCGTAGCACCAGTCGTAGACCAGCCCGCCCGTCATCAGCATCAACCCATAATCTCGCGTCACATCCCTTTTCTCGGCAAACTCCACCGTGCGGAAGTAGTTGCCGAACATGTCCACGGCCCGCTGCCGTCGCGTGTCGTCGCCATCGAGCAACCCCACGTAGGCGTTGGCGAGAATCGTGTTCCCCACGCCCTTGCTGAAGTTGCCCCGTTCCTTGCTGGCGGCCGCAGGCAGTACGCCATCGCCCTTCTGATCGGCCTGCTTCTCCAGTTCGGCGCGCAGGGCTCCGGTCAGCTTTGCCCGCAAGGCGGGGATGTGCTGTCGGCGGAGGAATACGCGGGGATGCTCGTTGGGCGGCAGGAACGGCGGCTCGGCGTAGGGATTCTTGGCCTCCTGCCGACGGAAAACCCCCTCTGCATCGGGCCGCAGGTCTCGCCTGGAGGCAAAGACGACTTCGTCCAGCAGCGCGCCCGGCTCGCGATACTGAAGGCGAAGGGTGACCGTGCCGTCCTCGGTGGGACGAACCTGGCGCAGAACCGTCCACACCCAGGCCTTCGTCGCTGGCAGGCTCACCATGTGGAACTCGCCCTTGGGGTCAGCGGCGTAGACGGAGTCCGTACCCCCATTCCGCGCCAACACCCGCCCCCAGACCACCGTCTGCCCACCCCAAGGAACCTGCACGGAGAACGTCGCGTCCGCCTTGCGGTCCTGCGGCCCGTCGTTGCGTCCCCCCCGGACGCCAAGCTGGACACACGAGCCCCCCGCCGCACC
>JABGQJ010000091.1:13811-16524 GCA_018648945.1 Victivallales bacterium | reverse complement strand
CGTGAGCAGCACATCGGCCGAACCGGGGCGGCGCAGCAGGCAGTGCTGGAGGTCAGTTGATTCCGCTGCCGAGACCAGATCGTGCCCAGTGAACTGCAGGAACTCCCGGGCCGCGTCCTGAAGCAAGCCTGGCTCGGTATTGACCACGATGCACTGCAGATCCCCAACCAGCCCATCCAGGCCGGCTTCTGCCCGCTCCCCAAGGACCCGATCCACCTGTTTGAGCAAGGCGCCATCATCGTTGACCATGAGACGGCGGCGGCCGGTGGCAGGGCCGGGCGGAAGTCTGTCTTCAGGGCGCATGATTCACTCCTGATGTCGGACCCGATTGTCGGCTGGCGGAGGCAGTATGGGTACCCACAGGCACTGGCCGTCCAGTGGACAGAGTGGACAAAGTGAACGCGCCGAAGACGGGAGGGCCTACTTCCTGGCCATGGTCTTCTGCATCTTGCGGCGGTGGACCTTCTCGGCTTCCTCGACCCAGCAGTCCCCACAGCGGCATTGCTTGCCTCGGTTGCAGGTGCCGTTGCGGTCGCGCCACTTGAGAGGAGTGATGGACTTCTCGACGAGGGTGAGGAACTGGGCGTAGGCGGGGTCGTTGCGGTCGGCGAAGGCGCCCTTCTGGAGCTGGCCCCAACCACCTGCCGCAACCGGCAGGGGCGCATTGAGGATGCGGCTCTCGGTGACGAGTCCGGGATTGACGAGGGTGTGGAAGGGCTGCTTGGCCAGTTCGCTGCCGAAGCGCGCGGCGATGGCGGCGCGAAGGGCCTTCACACCGGCGGAGTCGGGGGGGCGATTCTCGACGCGGTTATGGGAGTAGTCGCCATAGAACTGGGCATTGAGGTCGAGCCAATTGACGATCCGGCCGAGCTCTTCGGAAGACAGCTTGACACCGCGATGCCCCTTGGCCAACATGGGCGCGAGTTTACCGGCATGGGCAAAGTAGTCGCGGGGTTTGCTGACGGCGGTTTCCTTGTTACGATAGGCGATCTTGACCAGACCGCGTCGGCCAACCAGAGCGTTGTGGGACTTGGAGTAGCCGTGCTGCGGCGTGCCGGTGAGGTCGAGCTTGCCAGCGGGCTTCTTGAGGCCGTGGCAGGAGATGCAGTGGCGGTCCAACACGGGCTGGACCGTGCGCACGTAGTTGAACCCGCCGGCGTATTGGGGGCCGGGCGGGGGTTGGATCGGGCGGACGGGAGCGGTGCTGATGCCGGCCGAGCGGGGCGGAGCGCTGAGGCGGTGCTCGTGGCAGCCGACGCAGGACAGGTTCTCGCCGGGCTGCACGTAGATGAAGGAGCGCATGGTCATGATCGCCATGCCCTTCTCGTCCAAGGCCTGGAGTTGCACGGGCATCCCAGCCGGAATCTTGAATGCGCTCGCGCCGTCGGCACCGACCGTGACGGTGCCAAGGGTGCCCTTGATGTTCTCGTTGTTGGAGCGGCTGAGGGCAGGCTTCCGCTGAGTGGTCTGCACGTAGATCTGATTCAGGCGAAGACTCGCGATCCTGGCCCCGCCCAACTTCTCGGTGCTGCGGTTGACGTTCTGTACATAGACTGTCCCGGTCTTCTTGTTCTCGAGCCCGGCGATGGTGGAGGCCAGGGCGGGAGGCATCGTGCGCGGACGGAGGGGAATGGGCGTGTAGGAGGAGATCTTGGGGTCACGGTAGATCAGCTCACGCCCGCCGAGGGTATCGATGAGGTAGATGCCGTAGGCTTCGTCACGCTGGACGCCGCTCTGGAAGGCGAGCCGGTCTGGCGTGTAGGCGACTAGGTAGAGGTCCTCGTTCAGCGCGTAGGGACTGATGTAGGCGCCAACAGGACGTCCTTCGGTCTCGGGGAAGGCCACTTCGGGGGTGATGCGGGTCACCGGAGCGGCACCATCCTGGCCCAGGCGTGGATTCACGAGCATGACTGATCCTGCAGTGTAGGAGTGGTGCCCCATGGCGGTGCAGACGGTCTGATGGGAGCCCGGAATGGCGAGCACTTCGGAGGTCATGCACGGGTTGCGGGTGTAGGAGCCGAAGTAGTGGGCCGTGCCGGTGCCGTCCGGACGCATGGTCCAGATGCCCTGGTAGAAAACGTCGTGGCGGTTGATGTAGTCCCAACGGGTGTAGATCAGTCGGCCGTCGTGCAGGACACTAGGCTCCCATTCGTTGGCTTCGCCGAAGGAAAGCTGGCGGATGCCGGAACCGTCGAGCTCGCCGCGATAGACCATGTAGGCGGGGGTGTAGCGAGAGCCATGGCAGCGCCCGTAGTTCTGGCTGCGGGTGGAAACGAAGGCGAACCCGCCGTCGGGCAGATAGCAGGGATCGAAGTCCTCGATGAGCACGGTCTGACGCCCGCCGTTCCCGAACATGGGATCGCGGGGGGTACCGGTGACTTGGCGGACCTTACCAGTCTCCAGGTCGTACTCGTGAATCAGGAACCGGCGGAAGCTGCGGTTGGGTTCGGTGGTGTCGGAGTACGAGAAGAGGATGCGCTTGGCATCATAGCTGAGGTCGGGATGAGTGGCGACGCCTTCGGGCAGCTTGCCAGCGAGCAGGACTTCCTGCTTGGGATCGCTCTTCCAGTCCTTGAGCAGCACCAAGCCGGGGCCGGGACGGCGATGGCGACCGAGGTACTGGTCGCACATGTGGCTGTAGCCCGGCGGCGGGGACTGGCTGATCAGCAAGGTTCCGAAGTCGAGCGCCGGATGGGAGAGAATGGTCGCCCGG
>JABGQJ010000091.1:0-13713 GCA_018648945.1 Victivallales bacterium | reverse complement strand
GCTGATGTCCACCTCGATCTGCTTGGCCTCGGCACTGCCCCGGATCACATCGCTGGTAAAGGCCTTGGCGTGCGCCGGTGCGGCCAGCTCATGGAGTTTGGCACGGGTGGCAACCATGGTCTCGGGCCAGGTTGGCTTGCGCACATAGCAGGCGGTCGCTTCGGGCGAGGGGGGCTTGGCGTGGAGGGTGACCGCGCAGAGACAAGCCAGAGCGAGTAGGTAAGCTAGGCGGCGTATGGGCATGGTTGTCCTCACTTGGCGCCGGCGGCAAGGGTCCGCATTCGCTTGCGCCAGAATTCTTCGGCTTGTCGCACCCAGCAGGAGCCGCAGGTGCAGCGCTTCTGGTTGCAGGTGCCCTCGCGGTCCTGTTGGGCCGTTGGGGCAACGGCCTTGTCGACCAAGGCCGTGAGTTGCTGATACTCCGGAACGGTTCGGGAGGGCATCGGATTGGCGAGTTGGCCCCAACCGCCAGCATCAAGCGCGAGGGCGGCCCGGAGCGCCCGGCTTTCGCTGGGAAGGCCAACGTTGACGAGAGCGGCGAAGGGCTGCTTGGCGAGGTCGGACGAAAAGCGCGTGGCCAGGAAGGCGCGCAGTGCCTTCTCGCCCTTGGGGTGCGCCTTCCGGTCCTCGTCGCGGTTCCAGGAGTAGTCGCCATTGTACTGGGCGTTGAGGTCAAGCCAGGCAACGATACAGCGGAATGCCGCCTGGTCCTTGAGCA
The DNA here is from genome assembly GCA_018648945.1 of Victivallales bacterium. Next base: position 12,995 of record JABGQJ010000091.1, on the reverse strand, counting down.
GGGAAGGACAGTGGCCAGCGAGGAGGAAGGGAGCAAGCTTGCTGGCGCGGGCAAAGTAGTCGTCTGGCTTGCTGCTTGCCGTCTCCCGGTTGCGCTGGGCAATACGGATCAGGCCAGGCCGGTGGAGCAGGCTTTCGTAGGAGACGGTCGCGTGGATGTCGCGCGGCCAGTTGGGATAGCCGTCGATGCGGAACTTCGTTTGGGTTCCCAGAAGGCTCAGCTTCGCCGCTGGTTTGGCCTTTAGACCATGGCAGGAGATACAGTGGCGGTCGAGTACGGGCTGGACGGTCTTCATGAAGCTGAAGCCGCCGGGGTAGCGCGGCCCCGCTGGGGGCGTAAGGGCGGCTACGGCGGGGCTGGCCGCAGCGCGGGCGCGGGGCGGCGCGGAAGACCGTTGCTCGTGGCAACCCACGCAACTCAGGGTCTCGCCGGGCTGGAGGTAGACGGCACTGCGCATGGTCATCACGGCCATCCCGTTCTTGTCCAAGGCTTGGAACTGCAGGGGGACGCCAGCGGGAGCCAAGAAGGCGGTCGCGCCAGTGCCATCCACGGTGGCATACCCCTCGATACGCTTGACAATTTCCTGACGGACCTTGCCCCGATGTGGGACGCTGGGCGTGGGTTGGCCAAGGATGGAACTCACGCGAATCTCGTGGATCTTCACGCCTTTGGGCAGGGCCGGTTCGCATTCCTGAACATCCTCGATGTAGACCGTTCCCTCGTTCCCCGCAGGTTTCTCCGGCAGCATGGATGGGAGGACCGGGGGCATGGGCCGGGGGGCGAGGGGAATGGGGGCGAAACAGGACATGTCGGGGTCCTCGTAGATCACCTCGCGCCCGCCCAGCCGGTCCAGGATCGCGATGCGGAAGGCATTGACCGCCTGAGGGCGGCCTCTGCCCATGGGCAACGGCGAGTAGGCCACCAGATACAGATCCTCGCTCAAGGGCCACGGGGTGCAGTACATGCGCGGGAGATTCCAGCCTTCGGTCTCGGGGAAAGGCACGTCGGGGGTGAGCCTCGTGATCGGAGCCATCCCATCCTGGCCGATATGGGGGTCGACGGTGATGATGGAACCGGCCGTGTAGAAGTGGTGGGCCATGGCGGTGGTGACCACGCGGCGACTGCCGGGGATACTGCGTGCCTCGGCAGTCATGCAGGGATTACGGGTGTAGTTGCCGTAGAAATGGGCCGTGGCCGTGCCGTCCAGACGAGTGGTCCAGAGGCTCTGGAAGAACGTGTCGTGGCGGTTGATATAGTCCCAGCGCGTGAAAATGAGTCGCCCGTCGGTCATGACGCTGGGGTCCCATTCGTTGGCCTCCCCGAAGGAGAGCTGGCGGATGCCCGTGCCGTCGCCATTCATGCGGTGCAGCAAGTAGGAGGGGTTGTAGCGGCGGGTGTGGCAGCGCCCCATGCTCTGGCAACGGGTGGAGACAAAGGCGATGCCGCCATCGGGCAGGTAGCAGGGGTCGAAGTCCTCGACCATGATCGTCCGCCGGCCCTGCCAGCCAGCCAATGCGTCCGTGGGCGTGCCAGTGAGTTGGCGCAGGCCAGTACCATCGACGCCGATCTCGTAGATGAAGAAGCGGCGCCAAGCCTTCTTGGCCACGGTGTGGTCCGCGTAGGAGAAGGCAATGCGCGTACCGTCGAACGAGAGGTCGGGGTGGGTGACCCTGCCCTTGGGCAGTTTGCCAGCAAGGAGCGGCGTCTCCTTGGGCTTGCCGCTCTTCCAGTCGCGCAGCACCACCAAGCCTGGGCCAGCGCCACTGTGTCTCCCCAAGTACTGGTCGCACTGGTGGCTGAAGCCGGGAGGCGGGTGCTTGTTGATGAGGAGGGCCTCGAAATCGAGCGCCGGGTGGCTGAGGATGAATCGCCGCCGCAGGGCGCGGCAGGCGGCCACCTCGGCATCCCAATCGGTTTTGGTGCTCTGCCGGGCTTTTGCCAAGCGCTGGTCGAGAGCTACCAGTTCCGCGCGTAGCTGCGGGCGAGGAGCGGCCCGCTCCACGAGCTCCAGGGTTCGCCGGGCAAAGGCGGCGGCTTCCAGAGCGCGGCGGACCCGGGCGGCGAGACCACGGCCCTGCACATAGAGCGAGAGCCATTTGGGGTCGCTGATCGGGAGCTTGTTCCTGGCATACTGGTCCGCCCTGGTCCGAAGCGGGGCCCCGATGGTGCCGAGGGTGGTGAGGGTGCGATCGATGAGCTGCCGGTTCTCCTTGGTGCCATCGATCAGCCAGCGCAGGTGCGCCCCGTCCGGAAGATCCTCCTCAATCCAGGCGCTCTGCTCGGGGAAGTCCTTCTTGAGGCGAAGCCAAAGCGACTCGGCCGCGTTCTTTGGGGGCACGGTAGCGCGGATTTCGAAAGCCGAACTGCCCTGCGCATAGGCGGAGTCGGCAATGCCGATGAGGGACTCAAGCCGGGCGTACTTCCCGCCAATCTCGAAGCAGACGTAGCTGGGCGAGTGGGCAAACCAGGCACCGCGGTACTTCTTGCCCGCTACGGGTACGTTCTTGCGGGCCTGGAGGGTGAACCACCCGACTTTCTCCGCCAGCGGCTTGAGGCCGAGCAGGGAGGTCTTCTTGCCGTCCTTGCCAATGAGGACGGGATCGCACCACGCGCCGTGGTCGCAGTTGAAGCTGTCCCCGCCGGTATTGACCACCAACCACAGGTGGTCCAGAGCGGAGATGTCGGCCGCGATGGCGATGGCTGCATCGCCCTTGCGCAACACCTTCGAAACGACCGGCTTGTAGGATGTCTTCCCGCTGCACTCACGGACAATGCGGCGAGCGAGGAGGACTCGTTCTACCCAGCGCTCGGCGGGAGAGCGATCCGCCGCCGCCCCGGCCCCAAGGCAAACCAAGACAATGCCGACGACGAGGCCGTACCGGCCAACCATATCTAGTTTCTTCACGCGTTCTCTATGCTATCTGGAGCTACTGGAGCTACTGGAAGACGAGGGCTTTGGCGGGGCCACCTTCCGCTGGGGCCCGACATAATACTTGACGAACTTGATCAGGACCTTCGTCTGGCGATCCTGCAAGAGGAGAGTATCGCCCTTCTCGCCCACCACCCGATATCGCTTGCCGCTCAGGCGGACCGAGCCACCCGGTGCAACCGGTACCTCTTTGTCGCCGATCAGCAGCGTGTACTTCTTCTTCGGCCCCTTGCTGGCCAGATTCTTGTGGATCGTGACCTCTTTCACCCACAGGGTCGCGCCGATGTCGCGTTTCGTGAAGCCGGAGGGAACGGAGGGCTTGTAGGAACGGCCGTTGCCCGAATCGACCACCTCGGGGGGCGTCCACCCTTCAGGAACCCAGATCTCGCGCACCGCCCGCAGGCCAGCGGATTCAGCCAGAAGCCCCAGGCAGGTGGCAAGGAAGGCCAGAATCAGGTATTTCATGGTCGCATGCTCCAACAATGTCGAGGCGCAGTTCGTCGTTCGCGATATGCCGCTGACACCATCAGAGAAGATACCCGCCCCCAGCCGCCGAATCAACCCTCCACGCTCCCTGTCGGTCCTGTGCCTACGCCGCCCTGCGTCAGCCGACCGTACCGCCAAAGTGCACCGAGGGGTCCGGGGAGACGCGTCTCCCCGGCGGGGTTTCGGGGCTGGCCCCGCTGGTCTCCTCCGTTCCTCTACGCCTCGATGGCGACCTTGGCGCCGTTCTCGGCGCTCTCGATGGCGCCGAAGACCATGGCGAGACTCTTGATGTTGTCCGCCGCCACCGTTTCCGGCGTGCCGCCTTCGAGAACGCAGGTGACGAACTCGGCGATGTTGCCGCCGTGACTGCCAGCTCTGGCGTCCTCGAGGATGGGGACCTCGATGTCTTCCATTTCGCTGGTGAAACCACCGGTCTTCTTGACGACTTGTGCCTGGAAGCCATCGCCGCCATCCCACTTCACGCAGCCCTTCTCGCCGGTGATGCGCCAGTCGCATTCCCAGGTGGAGTTCAGCCCCTCGCAGCACCAGCTGCCGCGGTAGTTGAAGACGATCCCGTCGGTCATGCCGAAGATGCAGTGGGCGGAGGCACCGTGATCGTACCAGGAGCCTGCGGGGTTCCACTCGTGGCAGTAGACATCCACGGGGGAAGCGCCGCTGATCAGGCGGCCCTGGTCGAAGCTATGAATGGCCATGTCGAGGAGCAGCACGTGCTCCATGCGGTCGCGGAAGCCGCCGAAGTGGGCGCCGAGGTAGAAGTCGGTGTTGACCGTGGTCACCTTGCCGATGGCCCCGCTCTCCAGGAAGGCTTGCAGGGAGCGGATCTGCTTCTGGTAGCGACGATTCTGGATCACCGAGAAGATGCGCTCAGCGTCGCCGGCCGCCGCGACCATGGTCCTGGCGTTCGCCATCGTGTCGGCGAGGGGTTTCTCGCCCATGACATGGCAGCCGTGTTCAAGGGCGGTCATGGTGACCGGAAGATGAGCTTCCGGGATGGTGCAGTTGAAGACCGCATCCGGCTTCACTTCGGCGAGCAGGGCGGCGAGGTCAGTGGATTGGGGAATGTCGCTGAGTTCCTGGGCTTCGGCCACCTTGGCCATGCTCTCGGGCATGAGATCGACCAGACCCACGATCTGGACGCGCGGGTCGTCCTTGAAACCCTTGAACCAGGCGTTGCTGATGCTGCCACAACCAACCATCACCGCGCGCACCGTACCGTTGCTCATGCTTCCGTTTCCTCTGTGGTTGTTTCGTTCAGCTTGCGGGTCAGCAGGGGGTAGAAGAGCGCCCTCGGGAGCACGAACACGCACACCGTGGCGATGATCAGGTTTACCCCATACCTGGCGTCCTCGCCATGCAGGGGCACGTCGAACAGCTGGAAGATGCGGGCGGTCAGGATGATCCCGAGAGCAGCCCAGGCGGTCAGCAGGAAACTGAGGCGGGGCTTGGCCCAGCGGGCGAAGATACGCGGGAAGTTGAAGAAGGCATCGAACACCCAGTGTTCAAAGAGGGCGCCCTTCTCGCCGAAGACCGGGATGATGTGCACGGCCCGGGTGGCCCAACGCCCGGCCAGGAAGCGCGCCAAGGCGGGGTAGGTGGTGGTCATCTGCAAGGGGAAGGCGAGGTAGCCGATGTATTTCACGAAGCTGAGGGGGCAGGCAATCAGATACTCTCGCCAGTTGCGCTCGCGGATCATCAGGTAGACGACGTACCCGCCCCGGCAGAGCGATCCCGGGGAGATCGGCGTGATCTGGAAAAGAGCCAGGATGCCGCCGAATGCCAGGGATGCCTGGCCCCAGCTCTCCCCCCTGGCCAACATCCAGCCTGCCACGATTGCCCCCACCAGGAGGCTGACGACCTGCGTGATGGGCAGAGTGGCGAAGTGAACGGCGAGGCATTTGAGGTACTTGACGATAAAGGGATCGCGCACTCGGGCCGCGATGGCCGCCCGTTCCTCGGGGTGGAGCATGCCGTCCTTCTCGCCTTCGTCGAGCATCTCCAGGAACCACTTCTCTCGCGCTTCCTCGCTGGTCCAGAACTCGCGGACGAACCGCCAGCCATCGCCGATCTGCCGTCCCAGGTGGCTGGGCTCGATCAGGAGCCGGTGCAGGAAGCCAGGGAGCAAGCCCACGGTAAACCGCTCCAGGAGGTACAGCCCCGGGCGTGCGGCCAAGGCTTCGGCATGGGCTTGGCCGACGGCGCCCTTGCGCAGCCAGCGAATGCAGCTGCGGGCGGCGCGGGCGCGCAGAGCCAGACCACGGTATTCGCGATTCGCGAGGAAGCCCGCGAGATGGCGGCGGTAGCTCGCGTTGCCCCAGAGCCGCCGTAGGAGGGTACCGAGGAAGGGGAGGACGCCGAGGAGGTAGAAGAGCACGAAGCGCAACCCGCCACCGCGCAGCCGTTCGGCGAAGGCTTCGTCAGCCAAGTCGGCAGCCAGGTAGCCCTCGACCAAGCCCTTGCGCACATCGGCCCGGAGCTGCCGGTCGAAGGGAAGACGCCACCCGTGGTGGGTCAGATCGGGCAGGGAGCGACGATAGGCGCGGTCGCGCTGCTTGAACTCGGTGACGGCGGGTGCCAGATCGGCAAAGTGCTCGGCATGTTCCTCCACGAAGCGGTCGAGCTTGTCGAGATCGCCCCGGTCGAACTGGACCAGCGCGCCTCTTCGAAACAGGCCGGCAGGAATGAGTTTGAAGTCGCCGGGGCTCATGGGCAGGAAGGGCAGCAGGGCGAGCCCGGCCCGGAAGTCGATGGCGCAGAGCGTCGAACCGGGGCCATCAGCTGGGACATCGGTCCGGTACATGACATTGGGCTGGCTCTTCATGGTCCACCACTCGTATTGGCGGGCGAACTCCGGCTCGCCGAGATCGTGGAGGAGTTGGACCATGTCGGTCATGAAGCGCCGGGTGGCGATGAACTCGGGGCTGTCGGTCTCGGTCAGGTCGGTGTTTCGCCAGTGGCGTCGCTGCCAGGGGGCGTCGTCCGCTTCCAGCAACCAGGTTCGCCCTTCCACCCATTCGGTGATCTCGCCGTAGGCGCGCAGCCCGGGATCATGGAACGAGGCGTAGGCGTCCTTGATGGCGGCCTCGCGCCCGAAGCGCAGCCCCGCGGCGCGGCGGATGATCTTCTGCAGGAGGAGCCCGGCGCGGCAAGCGTCGTGGTTGACCTGCGAGCTAAACGGGCCCTGGAAGGCCAGCCAGTAGACGGTATTGCGGAACCAGACGGAGAAGCCACTCGGTGGAATCACGATTTTGATGGCGTATTGGCGACCCACCTCCAGGCCGGGAATCGCCGTGCCTTCAGACAAGGAAAGCTCCGTCAGCCGCGCCCGGTAGACTTGCCCTGCGAAGCCGCCGCCCAGGAACTTCTCCAGCACGAGAGTGGCCTGCCCATCGACCGCGGGATGGACCCCGGTGATTGGCACCGAGAGGGCATGTCCCTGCTCGTAGCGGGTGGGTGGATGGCAGAAATGCAGGGCGGGGTTGGCTGCCAGGGCCTCACACTGCTGGATTGTCTCTCGGCAATCGCTCGTGTCGGGCATGCGCACGTCTCATGGGGTGGGGGGGACGGAAGGAAGGAACGCACAGCAATGTACCCTCAAGCCACACAATTGGCAGGAGGGCGAAGGGGAAACCGCCGGCTGCCTACTTGCCGAGAAGGCAGGAAAAGACCAGAGGCGTCAACTTGCCGTCAGCCTGCTGGATTGCGTAGCGCACTTCCCGGATCCCCTGCTTGGGGAGCGGGATCGGCCTGCGGTAGAGGAGGGAGTCGGGGGCGGGGTTGCTGCCATCGATGGTGTAGCGGATGGGGTTCTTGGGGCCGCTCAAGGCGAGGCCCATGGGCCCGACCACGGTCTGGATCCGCCAATCGCCGGTCTTGGCCATCTCCGACTGCACCTGCACGTCGTCCACCAAGCAGGCAAACTCCCCTTCCTTGGCAACGCGATGGTCGTAGGCGAACATCAGATACTGGATGGTCTTGCCGCTGACCTTGCCGAGCGGGACATGGATGCGCGTCCATTCGCCGATCTTGCCCTTGGCTGTGCCTGGGTGGGCGCTTCCTTTGTCCGTGGTGACCAACCGGTGGTCGCGAAGCGGGGGGCCGCTGTCGAGAACGCCGTCCACGGCCACATGCTGTCCCTCCGCATTGAGGGGGCGGATGGAGTAGCTGAGGACACTGTCCGGAAGGATCGCGATGGGGCCATCGGCCAGCTTGAAGTAGACGTAGCCGTGCTTGCCCTTGGCGCATGTGCCCTGCAGTTTCACCGCCCGCTTCCCGGTCGCGCCTGCGGGGATATCCACGGGGCCACAATGGGCATCGGTGACGATCCGGATGCCGCCGCCTTTGGCCAGTTGGTCGGTGTGGCCAGCCGGATCGCCTTGCTCCCAGCTGGTGGCAAGGTTGCCCGGGGCGGGATCGCCTTGGGGCAGCGTCCCTAGCAGCGAGGCGGCATTGCCGAAGGCCGTCACCTTGGCCCGCTTGCCGCGTTCCCAGCGGAGCATGCCGCGCCGCGACTGATTGGCAAGGAGATCACTCGTCCCCCCCTCAATCATCAGGTGCGGATGCATATCGCGACTCAGGTTGATGTTCTGGAGGGCTGTCTCCCCGGCGGTCTGGCGGAAGCCACCGGAGAGGGTGTTCATCTGCTGGATCAGCACCTTCCCGGTGCCTTGGAGGTCGGCCGTGAGGTCACCGGCCCAGACCTGGGTATTGAAGAACTTCACCTCGCCTCTGAACTTCGGCGGGGTGACAATCGCAGCGACCTCCCATTTGCCGAGGGGCACAAGCTGGGCCGCGATGAACTCCAGCCCCTTTGGCCCGGTACGTTCGATGACGGCCGCCCGGCTGGCCGTGTCCGTGCCGTGGATCAGGATGCGGGAGTTGGTGCCGCCCAGGTCGTCACGGAAGGCGATGCCATCGTAGGCGGCATAGAGGAAGGTGGCGAAGATCCGCTCGTCCTCGCAGTCGCCAAACACCATTCCCTCCAGGTTCTGCCGCAGGAAGTCGATCAGGACACCACCGGTGCGGCCGGTCATCGGGGGATGGGGCAGGCCCTTGGGCAGGCGCAGAGCGTAGTGGGGATTGAACTGGAGGTCCTCGACCCAGCCGGTCCCTGCCGACTTGCTGACCCAGAGCCCGCGCTTCAGGCAACATCCCGCCAGGTAGCGCACCAGATGGCCGGTGCTGTCGTGAGTCCAGAAATCCACTCCCTGCCAGGAGTTGCCCAGGGTGACATCCTCCAGCCAGCAGCCTGGGCCGAGGCCGCGCACCGTCCAGGGGTAGGGCACGGGCGTGTCAAGGCTCTGTTCCGGGTACCAGAAGGTGAGCCCACGCAGGCCGGACCTCCGTTCCAGTTGCACAAATGGCGTTCCCCCTTCCTGGCCGCGCCCGGCAGTGCTCATGAGCACGCTGCCAGCGGAGATCGTGTGGTGTGGCACATCGAAGCAACCGCGCAGTTCCACGCCGGTTGGGATCCGAAGCTGTCCCTGGAAGCGGTAGAGGCCGGCGGGCACGTACACGGTGCCGCCGCCCGCCTCGCGGGCGGCAGTCAGGGCTTTGGCAAAGGCGGGTGTGTTGTCCGCCGCCTTCCCATCCGCCCCGAAATCCGTGACCACGAAAAGGGCTCGCTTCGGCGGCGTGCGGACGGGGGCCGACACGTAGGGTGTGAGGTCCGGCTTGACCTTGGCCAACGGCGCATGGGAGATACCGATATCCGCGGCCTGCGCCTGATTCTCGATGCGCGGCCTGCCCTCGAAGGTATTGCCCAGGATGCGGGCGCGCCCAACGGACGAGCCCAGCACGATGTGCCGGCCCGCAGCGGCGAAGGAGCTGTTCAGCGCGGTCACTTGGCCGCGTTCGGCCGTCAGAGTGCCGTTGAGGCTGCAGTTCTGGAAGGTCAGTACCCCGTCGCCTTGCAGCTGCACGGACTGCTTGCCACCGATGGTACAGCTGTTGAAGGTGGCGACCGTCGTGAAGCTCTCGGGGGCGAGGACCCCGCTCTGCGTGCCCTCCAGTTCGCAGCCAGTGACCGCCAAGCCGACCCCGTTGAGCCGTTCCAGGACGAGGGCGATCCCGCAATCCACCGCCTTGCTGAGCACCATCACCGCATTGGTGACGCCGCGCTTGCCCTGGCGGAACTTGAAGCCGATGGCCAGACCTTCGATCTCGACATCATGGATGTATTCCCAGTCGCTGCGCCCAATGTCCACCCCGAGCGCCGCTTTGGCTTGGTGCCCCCGACAGGCGGTCCGGGCGGACCCGATTGGCGCGCCAGGCAGGCCGCTCTGTTCCCAGATGCGGGGGGAGATGACCACGTGGTTCAGGCGGCCGATGTCGGTGGTGCTGTCGATGGAGATGCCAGTCTTGAGCGCGGTGAGATACAGGTTGCGCATGGTGTGCAGTTCGTTCGACTGTGGCCCGATGCACACGCCTTGCCAAGCGTTGACGATGGTCACGTCCATGACCGTCGTGTTGTCGCCGCCGATCTTGTCTGCGGTGCGGGCGACCCATGGGTATGGCACAGGCTTGGTCGCGTTCTGCTCGGGGAACCAGAAGGTCAGCTCGCGCAGACCGGTGCCGCGCTGCATGGCGATGATTGGGGCCGTGTCGGTTTCCCCTTTGCCCGCATAGAGGGCGAGGACGGTGCCCTTCACCCCCTGGCTGGGTTCCACCCAGTCGCCGCGCAGGACCGCACCTTCCTTCAAGGTCAGGCGGCCCCGGATGCGGTACCAACCGGTCCGCAGGAAGACGACCCCGCCGCCGGCCCCGGCCACCCGGTCGATGGCCTCCTGGATGCGCGGGGTGGCATCTCCTTGAGCGGGCTCCAGAACCACCGAGGCCACCACCACGTCCGCCGTGGGCAGAGTGGTCTCGACGAGGGTTGGCTTGAGGGGCTGGGCGGCCAACAGGACAGATATCGCAAGGCATCCGACAAAGGCGAGGCGTGCGATCATGCGTGGGGTCCCCTGGGTAGCGGCAGACAGTGCAGACATTGCTGGAAGGTACTGCCCGGCTTCGGTTCCCGCCACTTCCCCTCCGGGCGTAGCAGATGAGCCTACGGCACGGGCCAGAGGAAGGTCCCGGTGGCCTGGAAGTGCTGGAACTGCTGGATGCTCTGCTCGGACTTCCGCTCCACCGCTTCCTGGGTGTTGAAGGCATTGTGCGGCGTGCAGATGACATTCGGGCGCCGGGCCAGGTCGAGAGTGGCCTGGACCACTGGGTCGGTAGATGCCGCACCAGTGCGCAAAGAGACGGCCAGGGCCGCTTCGTGGTCGTAGACGTCGATCCCCAGACCGCCGATCGTGCCTTCATCCAGCAACGCCGGGAAATCCTGGATGCGCATGAGTTCACCACGCGCGACGTTGACGAACACGAGTCCGGGCTTGGCGGGGGCCAGCCGGGCGCAGTCGAAGTAGTGCCGGTTCTCGGCGGTCAGGTTCATGCTGCACACGAGGATATCGGCCTGGGGCAGAGCGTCCGCGAAGGCCAGGTACTCCAATCCCTCGACTTGCCGGACCGGGTCCACCCCAATCACGCGCATGTCCAGGCCTTGACCGATCCGCACGACTTGACTGCCGATGTTGCCCACGCCAACCACCGCGAGGGTCCTGTCTGCGGTCTCGCGGCCAGTCAGGCCATCGCGATGGAAGCTCTGGAACTGCGCGGTCTGCACGGGGAGACGCCTCAGGAGGGCCATCCACAGCAGGAGCGCCTGCTCCGCCACCGCCCGGTTGCAGTAGAGCGGCAGGTACCCCGCCGGGACGGGCACGCCGGTCTGCTGCCGGTAGGCTGTCACATGGTCGTAGCCTGTGCTGCGGGTCAGGATGCCGCGCAGACTGCCCGCCCATTCAGGGGGAATGGTGGACTGGGTACGCAGGCTGATCACCGGCGCGCCAGGAGCTGTCTGCCCACACTCCTGGATCGTCTGGTCGGTGAAGCCCGCCTGGATCGTGGACGGCAGGTAGCGACGCAGGGCCGCCTGCTCTTCCTCAAAGGCCTCGTAGAAGAAGATATCGGGTTGATTCGTGCGCATGGAGCCAGATTCCGGTTGTGGATGGGAAGTGCTGGCGATACGGTGCCCCGTGGTTCGCCCAAACGCAATACTGGGAGACAGCCAAATGATGACTCGACGCGAACGCGTGCGTGCCTCGATCCAGTTCCAGGAAACGGACCAACTGCCCAAGGACCTGAGCGCCATGGCGTCCACGGGGGTCAGTTGCTTCGCCTATCCGGCGCTGGTGGCTGCCCTCGGCCTGCCGTCGCGCCTGCCCAAGATCTTCGATACGGGGCAGATGCTGGCCATCCCCGACACCGATGTGCTCGACGCGCTGGATTGCGACTGCTGCTTCGTCGGCAACACGGATTTCACCAACGCCGTCGAGGAACCCGAGCGCTGGCACGAGTACGACTTCGACGGTCGACTTCCCGCCCTCGTCCAGCATCCCGAGAACTACGAGGTGCTGCCGGACGGCACGATCATGCAGGGCAACCGCGCCATGGTCACCGAGTCCTACGTCTTCGATGCGCCCCACGGTGGCCAGCCCCCGGATCTCCTGGCCGAGCCCCAGAAGGCTGACCTGGACGCGATGGCGAGGAATCTCGAGCAACAGGTCATACCCCAGGAGCGCATCGACGCTCTCGCCGCCTACTGCAAACGGGCTCGTGAAGCCACCGACCGGGCGATCATGTTCCGCGGCGTCGGCGCTGGCCTGGGCTTCCGGGGCGGCATGGCCTCCTTCTCCATGCAATGCCTGCTCGATCCTGGCTATGTACGCGAACTGCACGCCATCTCCACCGACCACGCCATTCGCCAACTGGAACAGGTTCTCCCCGCCGTCGCGCCCTATATCGATATCATCATGCTCGCGGCCGACGACCAGGGCACGCAACAGGCTTCGATCCTGCCGCCTGACAGCTTCGCCGAGCTGTTCGCCCCCTTCTACCGCAAAGTCAACGACGCCTGCCACCGGGTCGCTCCCGAGGTCTTCACGTTTCTGCACAGTTGCGGGGCGATCTACGATCTGCTCGACGCCATCATCGACGCCCACTTCGACATCCTGAATCCCGTGCAGTGGAACGCGGGCGGCCACTCCTACCGCGAATGGAAGGACGTCTGCCGCAAGCGCATTGCCCTCTGGGGCGGCGGCGTGGACACGCAGACCACGCTCCCCCTCGGCACGCTGGAGCAGGTGAAGAGCCAAGTCGCCGAAGTCGTGCCTTGCCTGGCCGAAGACTCCGGCTTCGTCTTCTGCGCCATCCACAATCTCCTCGCCGAGATCCCCGCCGACAAGATCGTCGCCATCTACGAGACCGCCAAGGCCAACGGGTAGCGGCTAGCCGACCTGCGCGAGACATCCAGGCAACCCCCAGCAAGACGGGAGTAGGCACGTGCGGATACGCTCAAGAGTGTTCAGTCTAGCCGTTGCTGCGATTCTGGCGGCAATTCTCGCCTGGGGTGCGGGCGGGCGCACCGGGACTACCCGCGTCACAAGACCAGACAAGCCTACCAAAGCCAAAGCCGTGGGGCTAGTAGCAAGGCAGGATTTTGACATTGGCGAAACCTGGC
>JABGQJ010000909.1 GCA_018648945.1 Victivallales bacterium | reverse complement strand
GAACGAACGAACTACTGGGGAAACGCCTCTTCTTCAAGCCCGACCTGGGCTGGATGGTCAAATGCCCGAAACGTGAACCCGATCCCCCACCCGATCCCGATCAGCGCGCCCAACGAGGGGGGGTGCCACCAGAACAGTTTCGCAAAGGCGTTGGTGATGCGAGAGTGGTGGTCCTTCATGTGTGTGCCAACTCTATCTGTTCCTGATTTGGGGTGTGCAGTGGCAAGGCGCCGCACGCGGCCGCTGCCATTTCGGCCTCTCAGACCTGTGGTTCCCATACGGCTAGCCAACTATGCCAGGTGACGATGAACCGCATCACGGGGACAACGTAGAGGATGGCCAGGGAGACCCCAACGCCCCACAGGCATACCCCGACTCGGCTCCGCGTGTTCGTCCAGAGATCAGGAAGCACGCGCAGGGCGGCAACCAGCGCGCAGAATGCCAGAGTTCCGCACAGGCCAGCAATCCAGAAGTAAGGGGCAATGAGGTCGGCTGTCTGCGGCGCAGCACCCACGCCGCCGTGGCGAACGGCCGCCTGTTTCGCGCTGCGTAGAGGCCCGACAAGGACGAGATGCCACGCGAAACAGAGACGGGTTCCCACTTGTATGGCCGCAAGGAAAACACCTGTGCTGATGCGCAGCTGGCAGGCCGACGAGCCGACGAGAAGGAAGGGAGCCGGAAGAAGTGTCGCGGCGAGCCCAAGGAACACCCACAGGTACCACTGAGCGGTTTCTCTGGCCAGAACTTCGTGGTGGATCGCCGAAGCGTCGGACAACCGCAGGCAGACCCCGAGCCCGACAAGCAGGAGCGCAACGAGCCATGCCGCAAGGATGGCGCCAACTGTCCTGCCTCTGGGGAGCCTTTCACGTGTGTCCATGTACTACCTTGGATCTCCCTACCAGATCCCGCAACCCTTGCCGCGCCCTGAATTGGCATCGGGCGCAAACCACTGAGAGCTGCCCGCGTCCGGCGTGTGGTGTCGTTCCACGCCAGGCCAAGGCTTGTCATGGAGGCATGAGTCGAGGCGACGGTGCTTCATGCACGCGAGGACAGCGCACCGCAGATTGACCATGCACTTCGTCTCCATGGTCCTCACCCACCTGCCTCCTCTACTGGTATCCATGATTGCCGGGCGGGGCGGCCTCCCGCCCTGACGACCAACCTACGCGCAAGACCGGTCGTGTCAAGGACTCTCTGGGGGCGGTGTGTGGCCCTGTGCCTCTGGGGGGCTCGGGTGTGGCATCCGGCGGCGCGCTGAGTATGGTAGGTGCGGGAAGAGACAGCGCTGGGAAGCCGGATCCCCTGATAGGAACTTCCACCATGCGCGCAATGATCGCTGCATCCCTTGCCACCCTCGCCGCTGTCACCAGTACCGGATGGGCGCGTGATCCGACGACAGTGAATCCCCCGTTCCCACGGATCGGGACCTGCTATGGCGCCGGCCTGGGCTGGAAGTCCTGGGAGCAGGGCAAGGAGTGGTGGTCCAAGGTCGATCTGATCTTCGGCGGATGCTACGATCTGCATTACGACTGGGATCACCCACGCTGGCAGAAGGTCCTCCCCCGAGTGGAGGCAAATCTCGCCAAGCTACGTGAAGTCAATCCGGAGTGCCTCGTACTGCCGTATGTGGATGTGGTGGAGGGACCGGACAACCCGAAACTCCCCAAGCACTGGTGGGACCTGCGGAAGGGCGAGCGCTGGAGCGGCTGGCCGGGGTTCTTCCGCATCAACACCGCCCTGCCTGAGGTCCTACAGTACAATCTTGACAAGACCCGCGACGAGATCTTTGCCCGGCCCATGTTCGATGGTGTCTTCTACGACTGCTGGGGCCCCGACAAGTGGTTGGTGCCACGGACTGCGAAGCTGCGCGGCGGCAAGGCCATCGTGACGCTCAACGAGTGGAACCTGCCAAGCACCGGCTTTGCCGACCTGAACGGATGTCTGGCCGAGGACGAGATCAACCGGGTGGTCGATGGCGAGGTTGCCTTCGAGGACTTTCTCGAGCGTTATCTGAACTGGAGCCGCAAGAGTCGCCGCCCCGTCGTCACCATGCTCGTCTGCCACCCCCGGATGAACCGCGACGAGGATCCATGGGTGAACGCCAAGCGCACCCGCGAGGAGCGCAATGCCCTGATCGAGAAGGCGCGCACGGACGATCCACAGATGCTGCGTTTCGGCCTGGCGACCACGCTAATGGGCGACGGCTATTTCGGCTATGACGGCGGCAACGGGCTGTCGCGGGGGAATTGGTGGTGGTATCCGGAATACGACGCCCCGCTGGGCTACCCAAAGGGCCCGGCCCAGCGCCGCAAGGACGGGCTTTGGCAACGCGCCTTCGATGGCGGGCTGGTCGTGGTCAACGGCACCAGTTACGACGCCTCGGTCGAGAGCCCGGTGCGCTCGCGCGATCTGAGCACGGGGCGAATCGGCACCCGCTTCACCATCCCCATGTACGACGGGCGCATCTTCCTGCCGACGGATGCCCCAGCCACCCCCGGCGATGACGTCGCGCCACGGTTCCCCCGGAAGTCAGCCAAGCTGCTGGAGGCGGTTCGCCTTGGCGATGATCTCTTTGTCGCGCGAGCCCGGGAAGGGCTGGAGTTGCGCTTCCGTCGCACCGGCGAGCTCACCCACATTCTCTTGCATGGGGAGACCATCCTGACCGGTGGCTGGCCCTCCATCAACAACCAGCCCATGCGCCGGTACCAGCCGAAGAACGCGGCCGAACCGGAAGTCACTCTCTCTCGGGAAGAGGCATCGCTGATCTTCCAGGGGCAGCTCGTGGAGGGAGGGAAGCACATCTCCTACACCCAAACCGCGGTCCTCAGGCCCGGCAACCAACCCGTCCTGCACTATGCATTTACGGTCAAAGACGACATCGACGTACGCCTTTGGCGTCACTACTTCGTCTTCCCCGTG
>JABGQJ010000908.1 GCA_018648945.1 Victivallales bacterium | reverse complement strand
TCTACACCTTCGGCGGTGATCTGGGCCCCATGGCCATGGCCCCGCAACTGCGCGCCATGGTGGCATTGGCACATCGCGGCGGCGCCCGGGCCTACGCCAATATCGGGGGTTCCGGCATGCAGAAGAATCAGGGATACACCTCGGAAGAGGCGTGGTGGGGTGCTGCCACGAATGCCTGGGATGCCGGCGTGGATGGTATCTATACCTTCAATCTGTTCCCGACCGTGCCCAACGTGCGCCTGTCGCGCATCGGCTCCCCCGATACTCTCAAGGGGGCGGACAAGCTCTATGCCATCGACCCCATCAAGCCCAAGAATCTCTGGGGCTTCAACCGCTCGGCTCTCGTGATTCCGGGACGGTTGCCGATCACTCTAGGGCCCAGTGGCAGCGCCCAGGCCCTGCTGCCGGTAGGGGAGGATGTGGCGGCCAATGCGCCACCAGGGAAGTCTGCCACACTCCGCATGCGGGTGCGGCTTGCGGGCGTCGTGAAGGGAGACGCCCTGGTCATCCGCGTCAACCAGCACCCCCCGGTCGTGGCCGCCCCGGCGACGCCTCTCTCCACCACAGCTGCCCCAGCTTGGTTTGAGCTGGCAGTCCCGCCCGAACAGATTCTGACCGGTGACAACAGCATTGGCTTGCAGGTGGCAACCACCCGTCCCGTTGGTCCCGAAACGGTGGTTGATCGCCTGGAGTTGGCGCTAACCTATCGCTGAGGGCAGGCATCTGGCAGACCGGTTGTCCTGCCCCTACGTTCTGATGGAACACTGCCCGGAGACGCATCTGCGATGGCAACAAGCGGCCATCCGTTCGCTGAATGGAGATGAGTGCATTGAATAGCATGAATCGCTTCTTGACTGTCGCCGCTTTCCTAGCTCTGGCCGCCCGGTGCCTGGCAGCCGAGCCGCCTGTGCTCCCGAACCCAACGGGGCTGGGCGAAGCCGGAAAGAAGGCGCCGACGATGTGGCGGACGTTCTCCACCGATGGACGCTACGAACATGCCGTGGACGCCGCTGTTTTTCATTCGCCCCCCAGCTCCGGGCGCATCCAGGGGTTTTCTGGAACGGGCCGGGCCTGTTTCTCTACCCACGACACGCGGGGGATCACAGTCGAGCCCTACTACCGCCTGAGTTTCTGGTACCGCTGCTCGCGGAAGGCGCGACTGCACGGATTCGTTCGATTCAGGGACGCCGTGAAGCCGGATCCGGGAGGAAACGGGTTCCATATGTTCAGGTTCGATATGGCGGGGAGCCCGGAGACCTGGCTGCATTTCAGCCAGGACTTCGGGGTGCCCGCGAAGGGACGGGCCGCGCACCCGAAGGCCACCATGGAGGTCACGCTCTACGGCGATTCCGGCGGCACCGTGTGGTTCGACGATATCGAGCTCGGCCTCGGTGAACCGCCGCCTCCCCCGCCGCCGGACCCTCTCAAGACCCCGATCACCACCCTGAAGGACCTGCAACTGGCCACTCCCCTGGCGCGCGATGGGGTCGCGACTGCGGTCATCGTCGCGCCGTCCGATGGGCCGGGCGCGACCACGGCACGCATGATCGCGCAGCGAATGCAGGCACAGATCGGGGTCCCCGTCCCGGTGCGGACCGATGTGGGGGCCGCCGACATCCTGCGGACGTCGCACGTCATCGCGGTGGGCAACATGGCGACCAACCCCTTCATCGAGTTCCTGTATCGTCGGCACTACACCTATCTCGACCGGCACTATCCGGGCAAGGGAGGGCATGTCGTCCGAACGGTGCACAACCCATTCGGACATGGCCATAACGTGGTCCTTGTGGGCGGCAGCGACGCGGTCGGCGTGGACCGGGCCGCCAAGGCATTCCTTGCCAAGCTGTCGGCAAGTGCCAACCACACGCTTGGCTGGACCATGGATATCGAACTCAGCGAGGGCATGCTTCCGCCGAAGCCGGGGGAACGGGTCAAGGCCTGGAGTGAGTTCGAGGCGAAACCCGGCTATTTCGGTTGGAACCCGATCAGCAAGGACCTGGCGCTGTACTTCATGACTGCCGATGCGGCCTATATCGATGATGTCCGCAAGATGCTCTTCCCGACGGGTGACAAAACCGATCCGCGTCTCGTCGATGGCGACCGCATGGTCGAGGACCCGCGCCACCCCTTGCGGGAAGCATACCACTACAAGTGCCACATCACGCCGCTGATCTGGGACTTGGTCGAGGAAAGTCCCGTGTTCACTGATGACGAGCGCCTCTTCATCACCAACGAACTGCGTCTCCAGCAAGTGAAGCTGAACATGGGCATTCCCGGCGGCTACGCAAGCAACGGGCGTCTGCCTGGACGGCACAGCATCTACGAGATTCTGAGCATCTGGAGCGGCAGCCGGTACTTCGCCTATTCCTACCCGGATGCCGTCTGGTCCGAGCGGATGGCGGCGGTCTGCAAAGGCTTCGAACTAAACTGGAAAACGCCGGCTTCATCGACTCCTCGCATCCAGACCGGGACGGTCATGTGGCCGCTCCAGGAACTGGCAATCTATGCCGGGATGGACGACTACTTCGCTCCCGGCGGGACGTTTGCGGCCCGCCTGCGCAAGTGGCTGTCCGTGGGCGAAGAGGTCGTCTCGCATCAGTGGAACTACACCATGGTTCGTTCGGCGGCGCATCTACTCCAGGATAGCAGCGCCCTGTCATTCCTGCCCGTTCCGGGCGAGCAGTCCTTCCGCGTCGGACAGGCCTATGTCGGCGATCTCCAAGCGAAGCCGCTGCAGGCGTCGTGTGGCCTGCAGGCCTTCCCGCTGCTGGCGCCCCGCTACGGGGTCGCCCACATGGGGCCGGCGCAAGAGGAAGCCATCGAGTTCGTGGTCTATCGGTCGTCCATGGACGAGACCCGCAAGCAACACCTGATGCTCTACGGCTACTATGAAGGCTCCAAGTCGCGCCCGCGCGTGAACTCCAT
>JABGQJ010000907.1 GCA_018648945.1 Victivallales bacterium | reverse complement strand
GGGTTCGAGACCCTTCTCCGGGGTCTGCCAGAAGTAGACGAAGGGCAGCCCGGTCCGCGCCCAATAGACGGCATCGCGCAGATACGACTCGTCGCCCGTAAGGCGGTATCCCCACAGGAACGCGGCCGCGCAGTGCGCCGAGGCCAGGATATCGGGCGCATGCAAGGGGATCTCCCACACCTGTGCCCCCCGTGGGACGCGCCATTTCCGGAGCCACGCGAGCCCTTTGAGGCCCTCCTGAAGCAGCCGGTCGTCGGCGGACAGGGCGGCGGACCGCATGACATTCCGCACGGCCGCAGCGGCCATGCCCACATTCGTGTCGCCTGCCGTTCCCAGGGAGGCCGTCTTCTCGGTCGGCCGGAACACCCAATTGCCGTCGGGCTCTCGTCGCCCCAGTGCGCCCATGCCCGCGTTCCGCGTCGCCTGGACCGCGCCGACGACGGAGCCGGTGTGCAACGACAGGGGAAGCGCGGGATGCATCCCGATCCGTGCCATGGCCCGGCGGCGAAGTTCAGGCCGTCCAAGTTGCTCGGCTAGGAAGAGGTGCATCAGGGCCGTCCCAGGATTCGGGCTGGGATCCCACCCTTTGACGCCAGCCCAGCCCTCCCCTTCGGTGTAGAGGATCTCTTCGAAGCCCCGCACGGCTAGCGCGTAGTGATCACGCAACGACATGGGCGGTTCGCCAATGGGTGGGGGCTTGAGGAGGCCAAGACACTCGGTCACCGCATCGAGAACTTCGCCATTCGGACGGACCAGCAGCACACTCCGCAGCGTGATGGCGGCACCCGCCGGGAGCGCGACTGGGGTCCGAGCCCGAACGTCGTTCTCCCGCAGGAAGGCCGGGATGGATGGCGCGAAGAGCCCGAGAAGGTGGTTGCTGCGCGTGCGCGTGAGCGGCGGCGCCGATGGGGACAGCCGGGGGTCCTGACTCTCCACCAAGTTGGGAGAGGCAAACACCGCCGAGGGCTGGTCGTAGGCCCCGAACCAGTGCTGGCGATTGTCCCACAGAAGCGCCACCAAGTCCCGGTCCGGCGATGTGACGGCCATGGTCGGGATACAGACGCGATTCGGGTGCGGAATCGCGCGCAGATCTCCCGGCGGCAGAATGTCCCGGTCGCTGGAGGAGACCTCGTCCGCCGACAGGTACTCAAGGCCAGGGAACAGCGCCTCGTATTTCCGGGCGCCGAAGGTGCCATCGCCCACCCGCACCAGGGGACCATCGTAACGCAAGAGCTTTCCTCCCGGACCCGATCGGAGGGTATGGGTCATCGCGATCCGGTCGGGTTCGCCGGTCAGGGCGTACACGCCCGTGCTCTGCCACCGCTTTCCGGCGCGGTCGCGATGCACGGCCGTAAACGTGAGCTTGGTACCGGTTATCTGCACCGTTCCCCATGCCAGTTCCCGATGGGCATCCGCGCCGGTTTGCAGTCCACCACAGGCGGGTAGGACCGCGACCTGTCGCCACTTGCCATCCCGGTTGACCTCGACGAAGACAGGACCATAGACGTTGCCGGACGCATGGGCCGGTGCCCGCACGCGGACCTGGCCAGCATTCAGAACGGCCTGGCGGGGATCCATGAAAGCGCGCCGCGGATCCGTGGGCGCGGAGGGAAGCGCAGGCACCACCATGGCGTGGACCGTGCAGGAACGGGCGTTCCCAGGCAAAGCAACCGCCAGCGCATGCTCCCCGATGTCAGCAAGAGAGACCTTCGCGGCCAGCTGAACCGATTCCCCTGGCCCGAGTTGCGGAGCGCGCAACTGCCCGAGTGGGCGGCCCTTGGTCGAGACTGCCAGCGTCTGCGCCGGAAGCGGGGCGCCCCCCGCATTCCGCACCTCGGCCTGCACCACGACTGGATTCCCCCGCACCGTAGTCGCCCGATCCGTGCCCAGGGACAGGATCTCGAGTTGCGGAGGACCGGCTGGGACCTTGCCGAGTACCAAACGCCGCAGACGCATCTCCACCGGGGCCTCCGCCGCCGTCCACTGGATGCGCAACCCGGTCACCGTGCCTTGCCAACTGCCGAAGCGACCCAACGGCACAATGTGATGGGTCTTGCCGACGGGAATCGACAGGCGAGCTCGGTCCCGACTGTAGACGCCCTCCGCATCTTGCCAGGTAACCGTGACGACGGTCGGGGCCGATGCCTCCGCATCCAGGGTCAGCCAGGTGTAGTTGTCGGCGTCGAGCTTCAGGACCTGGCTCGTCAAAGTAGCGGCTGGCCCGAAGCCGGTCAGGACCACCGCTTCGGGCTCGAACCGGAAGTCCTCCACATAGCTGCTCGGCGTGAATCCCGCCAACGTGCCGGCAAACTCCCAGACCGGGCCGGCCACCCGTGGGGCGGCTGGCAGAGCCATGATCTCGATGGACGCGATCTCGACCAGCGCGCCCTGCACCTTCCCGCCGGGGGGATCGAAGCGCAGACGCGTCACCCGCCCCGCCCAATCGGGGAAGATGTTGTAGACATGGAACGTCTCGTCGCCGTGCATCCGGAACGGGACTTCCTTCTTGGCCACGAAACCCGCATCCGTGCCCGCCGTCGTCCCGGCCCAGAAGAACTCCCCCGGCCCCGACACATTGCAGCGTGCCTTCATGCGAATGAACACCCCCGCGCGCGCATCAACCCCAAAGTCTGCGCCCCGACTGCTGTGTACGAACGGGTCGAACCCGGTCACCCGCACCTGGAGATTGCCATCGGCCACCGTCAGCGGCGCACACGAGTTGGCCGCGAACCACGTACCCACCCCCTGACCGAAGTCCCACTGATGCAGCCGCTCCTGCCCAAAACAGGACACCGTCCACAGGACGACGAACGAGAGCACACGACGCAGGACGCGAGAGAAATCGTGAGGAACGACCATGGTGGGACTCTCCACATTGCCCGGACAGGGGGATGCGACCGGTATAGCATGGGAGCAGAGGGGTTTCAAGGC
>JABGQJ010000906.1 GCA_018648945.1 Victivallales bacterium | reverse complement strand
CCTCCTCGTGCTCGACGCGGCCACCGGCAAGGTACGGCGCACCATCGACACCTCCTACGCCCCCGGCGATCTCCTGATCGATCGCGGCATCATCGCGACGGCGACGTGGAAGGGCGGTACCTCGGTGGGCGAGAGCAAGATCAACCGCTACGAACGACGGCGCATGGACAGCGGCATCGCAGAAGGCGCGGTCGAGGCCTACAGTCTCAAGACCGGCAAGCAGCGGTGGCGGCACGAACGGCTGGCGACCTCCATCCGGAGCGCGAATGGCCTCCTGTTCATGGTCTGCCGCGAAGGTCCGGACCAGCTGGAAGAGAGCCGCCGTTTCCGTCGTCGGGGCGAGGTCGCGCCGAAGGATAAGGATGGGAACCCCTTGGTATTCACGCGCCCCACGCAATCGGTCGTGGCCGTCGATCTCGCCACAGGCAAGAAGCTGTGGGAAGTGGTAGCGTCGGACTTCGCGGGCGAGGAGTCGGCTCAGGAACACCTGCGTCTCGACGCCGTGGGGTCGGGCGTTGTGTCTGTCATCCACTCCCGAGACTTGCGGACGGACCGGGTGACGTTGCTCTCGGCGAAGGCCGGGCGGGTCGTGCTGCAGAAGAAGAGCGGCCACTTCCCCGTCCTGGCGGGAGGCAAGGTCCACCTTGGCGGCAGGACCTACAATTCGGCGAGCGGCGCCGAACTGAGCAAATCGGGTGGTCTCTCCATCGGCTCGACCGTTTGTACCCCATCGATCGCTGTGAACAACATGATCGTCAGGAACCGGGGCGGGGCATTCACCGTCGACGGGCGTTCCATGGTGTACGGCGGGGCGCGGGGCGCGTGCTCCATGTCCTCGGTTCCGGCGTTCGGCGCGTTTTTCACCGCGCAGAACTGGTGCCTCTGTTCGCCTCAGCAGATCTCTGGCTTCATCAGTTTCGGCCCGGTGCGGGCCGTGCCCAGCCGGGAGGAGATGATGCGCGCGACAGCAGTCGTCCGTGGCCCGGCCTTCGCTGCCGCTGCCGCCGATGAGGGGGAATGGCCCATGTTCCGGTACGGGCCGGAGCGGGGCAGTGCTTGTCCGAGGCCCGGGCCTGCGGCTCTGGACGTCCTGTGGCAGACCTCCATTCCTTCTCCCTCAACGGACACATTTGCGACCCGGAACTGGGCCGAGTACCTGAACGACCCGCTGACGGCACCAACCGTGGCCAACGGCATTGCCGTGACGGCAGCCATGGACTCCCATCAGGTCGTCGGAATCCGGGTCCGGGATGGCGTGATCGCCTGGCGCTTCACCGCTGGTGGGCGGATCGATAGTGCCCCGACCGTCTACCGGGGCAACTGCTTGTTCGGCGCCCATGATGGCTTCGTGTATGCGCTCAACGCTGCGGACGGGCAGCTTCGTTGGCGGATGCGGATGGCACCGAACGACGACCGCATGGTGTCGTACGGCAAAGTGGAATCGCCCTGGCCGGTCATCGGGTCCGTCCTGGTCGATGATGGTGTCGCCTACGCATCGGCTGGCCGGACCCAGGGCTCGGACGGTGGCATCGTCGTCAGAGCGTTCGCGCCGGAGACCGGTGTGGTGTCATGGGCCACGGTCCTGGGGCCGAGCAACAATGTCCGGTCGCTACGCCGAAACGACCTGATTCTGAAGACGGGAGATGCCCTGCAGTTGATGATCACACGCCTGAACCCCAGCACGGGCGAGACCGTGGAGAACCCGACCCAGACCCTCCGTGCCTACCTGAGCGTGGTTACCCGCCTGAAGCGAGACATCGCGACCCAGGAGAAGGCCCTGAAGGCGGCGGAAGAGGGAACGGACAGAGCAGCCGGGATCAAGGCGAAGCTCGGTAAACTGCGGCAGGGCCTGGCGAAACAGGTGAAACCACCGAGCGAACGGGCGCCGGAGCTGGGATCTGGCGGCAGGGACAGCGAGGGCTTTGTCAGCTGGAACTGGCCGCGGATTGGCGACCGCAAGTTCCGGGGGATGGCCTACGGCAATGTCGGTGGTACCCTCGTCAGCTGGGATGCCGCCGCCGCGTGCAAGATGACCCACGACCGGAGACTCGCCCTGTACGACATGGCAAAGGTGGGCAAGGTCGGCGAGAAGCTCACGGCGCGGCCCGACTGGTCCGCCGACTTGCCGGCAGGGCACCAGGTGACGTCCCTGGTTCTCTGCAAGGATGCCGTTCTTGTGGCCGGTGGCGTCTACAAGACCAGCGACAAGCCGACAGCGGATACCGGTTTCGTGGCACTGTTCTCCCGCGCCAAGGGCGAGAAGATGGGGGAATGTGCTCTTCCCGCTCCGGTCGCGCTCGGCGGCGTCGCCGTCACCGGATCGGGGATTGTGACCACCCTTCGAGACAGCACCGTCTGCCTGCTTGGGCAGAAAGCGGCGGAGTAGGCCCCGAGCGTATGCGGCAGAACAGCCGCAACAGGACAACGCATGGCAACACTGCGACGTAGAGACTTTCTGGGCATGGGCATGGGCGCGGGGGCAAGCCTGCTGACTCTGCGTGCCCAGGCCAAACTCACGCCTCCCCCCAACCTGTTATTCGTCTTCGCCGACCAGTGGCGCGGGCAGGCGACCGGGTACGCGGGCGATCCCAATGCCTTCACTCCGAACCTGGACCAGATGGCGCGAGCCGGGCTGAATCTGACCAACACGGTGGCTGTGTGCCCCGTCTGCTCCCCCTATCGGGGCAGTCTGATGACTGGCCAGTACCCGTTGACCCACGGGGTATTCATCAACGATGTACCCCTCGCCTCTGAAGCCAACTGCGTGGGTGACATCTACAAGCAGGCGGGCTACGCGACCGGCTACATCGGCAAATGGCATCTGAACGGCAGTCCCAAGGGCCGGCACGAGCGGCGCGGCGCCTTTATCCCGCGCGACCGCCGCCAGGGCTTCGACCTGTGGCAGGTCCTGGAGTGTACGCACAACTACAACCGCTCCCC
>JABGQJ010000905.1 GCA_018648945.1 Victivallales bacterium | reverse complement strand
CGAGGAAGAGCAAGGTACAGATCAGAAACACCCGCACGCCCCAGATCGCGTGGTCCTCCACATTCTCCCCGGAGCGGAATCCCACCCCACGGCGGAGAGCATGCCAGTAGTAATGCCGCCCCGTATAGAGCATCATCAGCGTGATCGCCATGTAACCGCCCGCGTAGATGCTCTGCTCGATGCTTGGTCCCAGCATGCGACCGCATCGAAATGGGATTCCGTACCCCGCGCAGACCCCAAAGACGATGGCGTAGATGAAGGGGAAGAAGGCCATGCTGAAGGACACAGTCGAGGGCAGGAAGTAGGCCAGGGCCACCACCGGGAACATGATTCTGGGGTGGAACATCGCCTGGGCGGCACCCCGGATCAGTATCGGGGCCTTGCTGGTGAGGGGGGAGAAGTTGAACGACAGTCGGATCGGGATCAGCACGTTTCCCCAGTAGCGCAGCAGGTAGTTGTTCAGTTCGATGGCGAAGACCACGCCGAATCCCCACCAGAAGAGCCGACTTCGGAACACCGGCGGCACGCCCCTGCCTTCCGGCAGGAGGGCCTTGGCAAAGGTGGTGATCGGGTAGGGCAGCTGTTCATGGTGTACCCACTGCGTATGGAATACCGCCGCCAGACCAAGGAGTGCCAGCACGGCACACAGCACGAGCGGCACCCAGAACAGCAGTGGTCGCTTCCAGGCGTGCCACGGCACCTCGCGGGGGGAGACGTGGTCGTCGCCCACGCCCAACCCCGTGACGTAGCCCTCAAGGACATCGGAATCGTCACCGGACACGTCGGCCAGCATGCGCTTGGGCGCGATCTCCACCACCTTTTCCGCTGCCCACCCGGCTTCCGTCTTCACATCCTGATGCGGGAACATCATCAGCGGCGGCATGAACCGTACCAATCCCCAGCCGGGAATCCCCGCTGCTAGGAGGAACAGTCCGAAGATCACCGCCACTTCGCGCCCGGAGAGCGCGGTCCGTCTTCCCAGCAGCCGCAGGCAAGGCTGGATCAACAGCGCGAACAGCACCAGCATGCCGAAGCCAGCCACGGGCATCAGCGAGGAGATCATCATCCCCGACCGGACCACTTCGTCGTTGAAATAGGCACCCCCGGCCAGCAGCAAAACCCCGAGGAAGCCCAGAACCAGACCGCGAACGTTCATGCCATCTCCAAACAACCGATGCCAGACCAGTCGGCATATAGCCCGCCGCCTGCGTCTCTGCAAGGCCTGCTACCTGGCAACCGCTGCCTGTAGGAGGGGGAGAATCGACTCGGCGGACGCCTTCTCCTGGACAGAAAAGCTCGGCTTGGCCCCATGCAGCGCATAGGCCGCGCTCGCCCAGTCGAGCCAGGGGCGCGTCTGGGCGATGGGCAGGCTTTGCCGTTTGGCATCAAGGGGATCGAGGATGGCCACGGGCCGGGGCGCGACGAGGGCAGGGAGGTCGCAGATGTCGAAGTCGATCAGAGCCCCTGCCGTCCAGAAGTAGTCTCGCACTTCGTAGTACTGTCTTCGCAGAATCAGCTTGTAGGAGGGGAGCGTGCGTACGCAGACGACGCTTGCCACGCGCGGATCCATGGCTCCGGCCATCATCGCCCAGAGTCCACCAAGTTCCTCGCCAACCAGCACGATGGGCCCAGGCTCCCCTGCGTCCAAACTGCGCAGATAGTCGATGCCCCGGATCACATCGAAGGTGCGCAAGGCCAATGGGGTCGTGTTGGCATAGACTGAGCAGATGGCGGCCGCATCAACACGCCACTGCTGCGGGTCGTAGTCAACCACTGGTTTCAGCTTCTGCCCCTGGCGGGGATCGCTCTCCCCCGTGCCGCGCGCGTCGAGGCAGAAGACGGTTACGCCCTGCCGGACCAGTTGCAGGGCCAGGTCGTCCGCCTCGGGCAGCGTGGGCTTGCCATTCTGGCTCACATGCAGGACGATGGGGAGGCCATCCCGTGCTTTTTCGGGCAGGAACAGCAGGGCAGGCAAGGCGATGTCGGGTGCGGTCTGCAGCAAGAGTTTCTTGGCCGTGTATCCCTTTGCCCGGCACTCGCCCATGGGTGTGACCTGCGGCACGGGCCGGTTGGCGGGCAGGTCCAGACCGATGCGTGCCTTGATCCGCTCGCGGAGAGTCTGCGTCTGCCTGGCGAGCGTCCCCAGATCTGTCGGCATCGGGCGCGCAGGCCGGATTCGGTCGCCGACCTTCGCATTCAGCGTCTGCCCGGTCTCGCTGGCAAGCGACAACACCGTCGAGCCCTTCTCGGTGCAGTGCAACGCTTCCACCGATTCGGGCGTGAGCTCTGGCTCGGCGCTGCCTTCGACTTCCTTCCCGAACCAGCGGTTCACCCAGGCGTAGCTGGCCTCCCGCTTGGGCTGTTTCATGTTGTGAATCCCGTCCACCGGCACGAATGCCCCGCGCTCCTCGCCCACCCCCAGGCCTCGGTAGAACCGCAGCATATCCTGGTACTTGGGCTTGTGGTAACCGATCTCCCCCGACGCCTCGCCAACGACAAAGGCGCAGGGCCGAGGGGGAATCAGGCTCAACACGTCGCGGTCGATCAGGCTCTGTCCCTTGAGATAGGTGTTCTCCTGACTGCCACCGGGATGGGCGGCCACGCAAACGTCAATCCTCTCGTCCGCTGCCGTGATCAGCAGGGACATCTGGCCGCCCCCGGAATTGCCCACGGCGGCGAGCTTCGTCGGGTCCACTTCCGGACGGCTGACCAGGTAGTCTACCGCGCGGATGCAGTCCCAGGTGCGGTAGCCAGCCAGCGAGCGGTTCACCAGCCAGGACGGCCGACCCAGATAATGGTGCTGCGGCACGGTGCGGCGGACGACATCCTTTTGGGTATCAGGATCGACGTACTCGGACCGCTCGCCCTGCCCCATGGGGTCCAGGGCCAGCACCACATACCCCTTCAGGACCAGGCCCAGGCAGCATTCGTGATAGAGCTG
>JABGQJ010000904.1 GCA_018648945.1 Victivallales bacterium | reverse complement strand
GCCACGTATGATTTTGGGGAGGTGATCTTGTTGTAGGCCGCGAACTGGGTGGACGGTGGGCAGACGGTGTCGCAGAAGCCCACGCCCATCAGCACCTCGGCCCGGATGCGGCACGTGAGGTGCTGCACATCGATGTAGCCCAACTGGGTGAAGATCTCCTCTTCCCGTTCGTGCAGGGGATCATACCGGCGGAAATGGTCCTTGAGTTCCGCGTAGGCAGCCTGAGCCTGGTCCATTTCCCAGACCCGCTGGTAGTCGCAAAGGAATGGGAAATTCGGCGCGGCCCGGCGGATGCGTGGTTCGAGCGCCGCGCAGGCTAGGCTCAGCCCGCCGCCCTGGCTTCCGCCCAGGCAACCGACTCGGGTCTCGTCCACTTCGGGCATGTCCATGACCAAGCCGGCCAGTTGCGCGCAGTCCAGGAAGATCTGCCGGAAGAGCATGCGCTCCGGTTCGTCGTCGATTCCCCGGATGATGTGTCCGCAATGCGTACTGCCCTTGACCGACCCGCTGTCCTCGGAGAGCCCGCTTTGTCCACGGCAATCGAGGGCGGCGATGGTGAAACCCAGGGATGCGTAGGCCAGCTTGTCGTTCCATTCGCCCGCGCTCGCCGTGTAGCCATGGAACAGCACAACTGCCGGGTGGGGGCGGGGAACATGCTTGGGGCGGACCAGCATGGCATGGATGCGCGCGCCGCCGACACCAGTGAAGAACATGTCGAAGCACTCAGCAAAGGGAGTCTGGAACTCGGCCGGGACGAGCTCGACCTCGGGGTCCAGCGCCCGCATCTCGGTCAGGCCACGTTCCCAGTACTCGTCGAAGTCGGCGGGCCGGGGGTTGGTGCCTTGGTAGGTTTCCAGGCGCTCGCGGGGCATGTCGAACAGCAGGGGCATGGGAGTTTCCTCAAGAGTGGGGTCGCGGACGAACTGGCCAGAACTGTATCGGCGGGGCGGGGCCCCCGCAAGCGGGGCGACCGTTTGCTTGCCACCGCAGAAAAGGAGACTATTGTAGTGGTACTCCGAGGCAGGAGCAGACCCTCTGAGCTTTATCTACATTGGGGCTTCATGGCCTTACTTTTTTGCTTTCAGAGCAAACTCTCCTGCCTCACTCCAAATTCAGCGCCTCGCCGCTCCTGCGGCGAGGCGCTTTCTGTTTGGCCCCAGAATCCATGATCCCTACCGCTACTCCGCGAGCTGGATCGCCAGCACATTCGTGTAGCTGGTCGGGAGCACATCGGGGAGCTTGACGGTGAGCACGCCGTAGGCTTGGCTGAACGGGCACTCGCCAGCCCCGAGCACCTTCACCGATGCCACCCTGTCCTGCTCCGTGAGGCTCTTCAGCACGGCCACTCGGTTTCCCGGTGCGTCGAGCATGAAGGCGTAGAGGGTGTTGCCCTTGCGCGTGAAACGGAAGTCCGAGCTGTTCCAGGCGGCCTTCTCCTCCTTGAAGCCCTGGATGGCAACCCGTGTGTCGCCCTCCCCGTTCTGGCGCCAGGGGCGGGTACCGTGGATGGCTTCGCCACAGACTGCGAACCAGCCGGCGAGCTGCTCCAGCAGGTAGTGACTCTCGTCGTCGATCGTGCCATCGGGCTTCTGCAGGATGTTGAGCAGCATGCAGCCGTTCTTGGCCACGATGTCAATCAGCATCTCGATCACATGGGCCGGCTTCTTGAAGTCCTGGCGCACATCGTAGAACCAGTTGCCGATGCAGGTATCCGTCTGCCAGGGCTCGGGGTTGATGCCGGGCAGTTGGCTCTTCTCGATATCCAGCACGCCGACCCGGTAGATCTCGGGCCGCCGGTCCTTCTGGTTGTAGACCGCCCGGTTCTCGCCGTGCTTGCGGATCGAGGTGTTGTAGAGGTGGGCCACGGCCTCGAGGCCATGCGAGAACTCGGGCGCGCCTTGGGGGGATTTCTCCCGGCCACCGAAGGGAAGAGGGCCGTCGGAGTAGAGCAAGTCGGGCTCGTAGAGGTCGATGACCTCCTTCATGACATCAAGCCAGTATTGGCGGAACTTCGCGTTCTGGGTGTACCAGGGGGTGTTGACGGCCTTGCTGCGGTCTTCGCCTTCGATCAAATGTTCGTAGTTGTCCAAGTAGAAATCGCGGTACTCCGGATCGTTGCCATCGTAGGGCACGCCCGCGTAGGGACCGTGGCTGTCGCACCACTTGTTCGTCCGCCACCAAGCAAAGGTGGCCCCGAGGTGTTCGGTGAGGCCAAAGGGCATGCCCTGGTTCTGCGCCGCCGATTTCCAGAGGCCACAGATGTCCTTGCCGGGGCCAACGGCCATGGAGTTGAAGCGGTTGAGCTTCGACGGGTAGTTGAAGAAATGATCGTGATGCATGGCCTGCCCCACGAAGTAGCGGGCGCCAGCCTTGCGGTACAGGCTCATCAGGCCTTCCGGATCGAAGTTCTCAGCCTTCCATAGCGCGCAGATGTCCTTGTAGCCGAACTTCGAGGGATGCCCGTAGTGCCGGATGTGGTAGAGATTCTGCGCGTGCCCCTGCACGTACATGTGACGGGCATACCAATCGCCGAACATGGGCACGCTCTGCGGGCCCCAGTGACTCCAGATGCCGAACTTCGCGTCCCGGAACCACTCGGGGCACTCGTGTTCCAGGAGGGATTCGAAGGTGGGATTGAAGGCCATCTTGAGATCTCCGCGTTCGCCCCGCAGGGGGAAACCTGCCGGGGAGGATTGCACAGTCGGGAGCGCTAGGGATTGCTGCGAGACTTTTTACCATTGTCCCTACGGACGGGAATATCAATGGCCATGTCGGACGGCGAATCCTCTTGCCCTTCGTGGGTTCTGTACTACTATCAGCCAACTGCTTGCTTTCTGTACAAGATTCTGGCTGACGACAAATCACAAGTATTTGGTTCCCAAGTCAAAGCGACGTCAACAGCTTCCCCTTCCCCATTCCCCCTTCCCCATCCGATGCCCCGCCCTGCGGG
>JABGQJ010000903.1 GCA_018648945.1 Victivallales bacterium | reverse complement strand
ACTACGGAGAACCGACCCAGCTGAAGTACGAATCAGCGCCGGCACGGATGTACCCCATCACGGTGGACGAGATACGCGCCAACTACGTAAAGGGTAAGGAGAGGATCGTGACGGCACGGAGCGGGGCAGTGGGCTGGCACGACGATCATTCCCTGCACGTTGTATACCGCTACGACAACCGGGGCCGCCGGGTGAGACACGATTTCATGACGACAGTGGACGCCAGCTCGTCGCGAACACAACTGGCGTTGGGCAAAGGCGAAATGGCAATCGTAAAGCGACTGCCGATCACTGTGGCGACCTCTACGGCAGTCAACCTGCACGTTTTGTCCGTTGATGAGACTGAAGCGACCGTGCTGCTCAACGGCGAGGGTGATGTCGTGCTCAATGGGAAACGTATTTCACTGCACGGCAGGCAGAAGGCGACCGTTGATCTGACACAATGAGGAAACCCGTGATGTACAGAACACCTCTGATCGCGCTCCTTGCCGTTGTGGCTGGCTGCCGCACCGCCGATGATCTGAATCCCGTCACCTTCCACGGGGCGCCGAAGCATGCTCCGGTGGTGCTGGTGGAGAATGGGGCGGCGACGGCGATGATCGTCGTGCAGGACAACGCGCCACGAGCTGTGTCGGCGGCGGTTAGGGACCTGCGGCACTACATCGCCCGCACAACAGGGGCGGAACTTCCCCAGGCTACCGAAGCTGAGGGAACGGCTCTGGTGGTGCGTTGGCTGGCCGAAGAAGCCAAGGGCACGCCGGGGGGATTCGCGATCCGGACGGCGCCCGGCAAGGTCGAGATCATTGGCAACGACCCGAATGGGGCAGCGTGGGGCATCGCTGAGTTTCTGGAGCGATTCGTGGGTGTGCGTTGGTACTGGCCGGAGTACAAGGACGAAGAGGCAGGCGACTGCGGGACGTCCATCATCCCAATCTCGACGCTGGCCATTCCGGCGACCCATCTGAGCGATGCCCCGGCGTTCCGCAAACGGGTGCGCTGGCCGTCCGGCGGGCGGGGGATCGGGGCCGCGAAGATGCGGGATCACGACCGGCGGCTTCGTTGCGCCGATACCTGGCCGGTGAAGCTGATTGTCCACGCGCCCCATGGCTGGGACGCCACCTATGGCGACTCCCGGCCCGAGATTTTCCAGCTGCGCCGGGACGGGCAGCGGGATTTCGGCATGCTCTGCTACGGGAATCCGCTGACGCTGCAGACCTACCTGGAGGAGATCGAAGGACAGCGTGAGGGAGCCAGTGCCAAGGACCGCAAACGCCGGATTCTGAACGGCTCCGCGATCACGGTCTCCCCCGCCGATATGGCCGTGGCCTGTCGTTGCGAGCGTTGCCGAGCGCTCTGGCGCGACGAAGGCAGCCAATACGGCAGTGCCAGCCAGATCCTGGGGAACTTCGTCGCCACTCTCGGTCGTGAGGTGCAGCAGCGATGGCCGGAGATGACCGTCGTCTTCCTGCCATACAAGAACTACACCTATGCGCCCAAGGGCATTGAGTTCCCGGGCAATGTGGAGGTCCAGATCTGTGGGATGCCAGGCATGGCGCTCTACAAGGAGCCTGGGATCAACGCCTCCGAGCAGGCGAACATCGATGCCTGGCGGAAGCTAACCGGACGCAAGATCCAGAACTGGCATTACAGCTGTTGGCCCGCCAACCGGACGAAAGCCGCCTATTTGTTCCCACACACAGTGCAGGCGCACTACCAAGCGAACCGCGATCGGACAGTGGGCACGTTCATCAACGGCACGGGCGACCACTGGCCGCGTCAGCACCTGTCGCTGTACGTGTGGCTGAAGGTACTGTGGAATCCGGATATCGATGTGGACGCCGTGATCGAGGAGCACTGTCGGCGCATGTATGGTCCGGCGACGGACACCATGCGGGAGCTCATCGGCAGGCTGATCCGCAATTGGGAAGATCGTGCGTGGGGCAGCGCTCCACTGTCGCCGAGGACCGTATACGGGATCAGTTTCCCCCGCAAGGAGGTCCTTGAGATCGAGGCCCTGCTGGATAAGGCGACTGTCGAAGCGAAGGGAGACGCGCTGGCGAGCAAGCGAATCGCCTACTATGCCCCCGCGTTGCGCGCCTTCCTCGACGAGTCCCGCATGCTGGCGGAGGGGACCGGGATCAAGCCGCTCAAGATCTACCAAGTGGCCGAGGACCCGGTCATCGACGGGAAGCTAGTCGACAAGGAGTGGCAAGGCATCGACCCCGTCTCTTTCGTAAAGGTCGCCAAGGGCACACCGGCAGCCGAGTTCCCGACCGAGCTCAAGGTTGTCTGGACCCGGCGGGGAGTGACGTTTGGCTTCCGACTGACGGAACCCTCCGTGGACCAGCTCAAGCGCGATATCCAGAAGGAGAGTCGGGATGCATCCCTGCTCTGGTGGAACGACAACGTCGAGATCTTCCTGGATCCCACCGGCAAGCGCGATGGGTACTTCCAGTTCATGGTCAATGCGAACGGCGCGCTCTGGGAGAGCATCGGGCGCGAGGACAACTCCTGGGATCCGCCGGGAGTGCGGGCGTCCGCCCATGTCGGGGACGGTAGCTGGTCCGTCGAGCTGTTCGTGCCCTATGCGGATCTGAAGGGCGCGCTCCGGCCTGGCACGGGCACGACATGGTTCGGCAACTTCACGCGCCATCGCGTCACCGACCGCAAGCACCGCGAATACCAAGGCTTCAACGTCCTCGGTGGTGCCGCCCCTAGCCACAACCAGAACGCGTTCGGGCCTTGGGAGTTCATCGAGCGGTAGCACTGCTCTTCCTTGGCCCGACTTTCCTCGGCAACGGGGTCGGTTTCGCCTTTTCTGAGATTTTGTGAGCACAGAATCGGTTTCCGTTTGTGCTTAGCTGCCAGATATGTAGTGACCTAATATGCGCCTCTAGTTTGCTTGTGGCGTTTCCTGCGCTATCTTCGCGCACATGTACATACGCGAGACC
>JABGQJ010000902.1 GCA_018648945.1 Victivallales bacterium | reverse complement strand
CATGCAGTGCCTCGCCAAGAGCCCAGGCGACCGCTTCCCCAGCATGGTACTCCTGCGGCAGCAGTTGACTGGGGCCTAGGGCCTAGAACGGAGCCCGGCCGTGAACAATCGCAGCGAACAGAACCAGGCATTCCTGAGCAACCTCTACGCCCACGAGCCCTTCGAGAGGCATGGGTTCGTCTGCCACCCACCCCAGATCCCCGTCTACGAGGGGCCGGACAACGACTTCACCACCTCGGACCGACCAGTCAGCGAGTGGGTGCCTTGGGCAGTCGAGAACTACGAACGCAAGCTCAGACTCCTGGACGCGGTACCCCACGACGGCGTCCCCGCCTGCGATTTGCCGACCGGAACCCAGATCTTCGCGGCCGCCTTCGGCTGTGCGGTCCATCGCTCCCCGGACACCAACCCGTGCGCCTTGCCGTTGGTGACGACGGCAACTGAGGCCGACGCCCTCGACGAGCCGGATATCTGGTCCTGCCCATCCCTCTACCGCATCTTCGAACTGACCGATGCCGTCCGTCGGGAGCTGGGGCCGGACGTGCCGCTGGGGCCGCCGGACAAGCAGACGGGGTTCGACACGGCCTGCCTGGTCTGGGAGAAGACCGGGATCTACATGGCGATGGTGACCGAGGGGGAGAAGGAGGCGGTCCACCGGCTGACCGCCAAGTGCACCCGCCTCCTCGTCCGCGTCATCCAGGAGCTGCGGCAGGAGTTCCCCACCATGTCCATGCGCGGCTGTCCAGGAGTCTGGACGCCACCGCGCCTGGCCCCATGGTATTCCAACGACGAATGCGGGGCCTTCGGCACCGATCTCTTCCGCGAGTTCTGCCTGCCAGAGCTACGGGAACTGAGCCAGACCTTCGGCGGCCTCGGCATGCACTGCTGCGCCGACGCGGACCATCAATTCCCCCTGTTCCGGGAGATCCCTGGCTTCTATGCCTTCAACCGAGTCCCTGCCAAGCAGGGCAGGAACGGCCTCGACCCCTTGCTGGAGGAACTCGGGGGCCCGGACGGCCCCGTGCACGTCCTCTCGTGGATCACGGACAACGAGGTCGAGCGTCTGATCCGCTGTGCGCCCAAGGGCACCCGCTTCGTCTTCGTCAAGAAAGGCGTCGATGCCGCACAGGCCAGCGACTGGCTGGAACGCATGCGGACCTACCGCCTGCCCTGACCGCCTCGTTCAGGGGATGAAGATGTAGCTCGGTTTCCGGTCCCCCGTCACCGCGTAATACAGGGCGCCGGCAAGCATGCAGAGGAAGGCCCCCGCCAGCTCCCCGGCGATGATGCCGACCATGAAGGGCTTGAGCTTCTTGACCATGGGACTGCCTCCGTAGTGGACGGTGGCCTTCTTGACGATCCAGCCCAACAGGAACGAGCTGGAGATCATCACCATCGGCCAGGTCGCCCAGAGCAGAAACAGCGAGGGATGAATCGGCCACCGGGCAAAGCGCAGACGCAGAGCGCTGAAGACGATGACGGCAACAAAGCCGAACCCGGCGGCCCAGAGGAAGTTCTTGCGAGGCTGGATGTGCTTCATCCTGCTGTACCAGGGGGTCTGTTCGGCTTCGCTCAGCAGGCCGTTGGCCTTCAGGCGCTGGATCTCGGGTTCGGTGTCGCGGAACGGCATGGTCGGGATGCGCTTGTAGGACCAGCCATAGTCGATGGGAGTGCCTGCGTCGTAGGACGCGGCCAGGACCACTACCACGGCCAATAGCACCCCCACAACATAGACCACCAGCGTGATGCTGGTCACCTTGGTGACGCTCAGCTTCACCTTCTCGCAGAGCTTCAGCCCATTGCACAGGTAGGGC
Organism: Victivallales bacterium; assembly: GCA_018648945.1. The sequence goes on along the minus strand of JABGQJ010000902.1, from coordinate 1,137 downwards.
ATCAACACCTCGCCCTGGTTGATGCATAATACGACGCAGATGAGAGCGGAAATGACGACCGCCTCGGGCTTCATGGCATAGCACCCGAAGAGCCCCAGCAGAGCACCGAAGGGCTGCCAGCGGGGATGAATCCAGAACAGGCCGGTTTCGGCGCTGATCCGCGAAACGACCAGGAACGAGATGAGCATGAGCCCAATGGTCCCAACGGCGAAGGGCAGCTCCAGCCCCAGCCCCATGGTCAGAACGACCAGCAGCAGCGTCGAAACCAGGAAGACCCGACAGGCCCAGACACTGCCCTCCCCCGGCTCATGCCGTCGCCAGAACACAAGTGCCCGAGCCAACGTTGCCTTGTAGTAGTGCCGCCCGGTGTAGAACAGCATCAGCGCCGTGGCGACATAGCTGCTCGCCCGTTGCCAACCACCCCAGCCGCCCTTGCCGTACTGCGTCCCCATGGTCACGCCCATGGTCACCAACGGGATCGTGAACATCACCCACAGGATCTGGGTCAGGCCCAGGGTCAGCGAGATCTCGGTGCTCAGGAAGAAGGCGAAGGCGATGACCAAGGGATACACGCGGAGAATCAGCACGTTGCCGCCAAGCGGCACCTTGTGGATCGAGGGCCAGATGGTCCCGAAGGCCCGGAAGTCGAACACCGTACGAACGGGAATCAGGAAGTCGGGATACCAGGCGTGGGCCGCGTTGTTCAGCCGGATCAGGAAGATCACGGCAAAGCCAGTCCAGAACACCCGGTTCCGCAGCACCGCAGGTAGCGTCTCCCCCCGCTCCCGCGCCAGCAGCGAGGCCGTGAAATCCGCAATGGGATAGCTTAGGCACTCATGCGTCGACCACTGTCTGTGGACCACAAGCATGAGGCTGGCGGAGGCAATGGCCGTCAGGAACACCATGGGGAGCCAGGTCAGCAGAGGCGCTCGCCAACTGGCCCACGGCACCCGCCTGAGTTTGGTCGCTGTGGCCTCGAACAGCGACTCCTTCACCAGCGAATCCGGCGCGCCCTGGATGAAGGCGGTGACAACGCCATCGTGATCGGTGGCATCCACCAAGGCCCGCTTCGGCGCGTAGTCCAGAAGCTTGCTCTCCTGCCAACCCGGACTGCCTTGGTTCCAATGAAACGGCATC
>JABGQJ010000901.1 GCA_018648945.1 Victivallales bacterium | reverse complement strand
GTCTCGCCATGGGGATTCCCCAGCCAGGAGCCGCAGCGATCAGCAGATTCACCGGCAACAATGGCTCGAATACGTTCACGACTGGTCATGGGGAGTACCTAAGGAATGGTGGAATGATGGAATGATGGAATGATGGAATGATGGAATGATGGAATGGGGGAATGGGGGAATGGGGGAAGATGGGAGGGGAGAATGGGAGGGGACGCCTTCGGGAGTCCCCGCATCCCCCACCATTCCACCATTCCACCATTCCATCATTCCGCCCTTTCCCTTCCCGACATCGGTCCAGTGTCCCCGTATTCCGTCGGGTCTGGCACGCCGGACATGAGGAAGGCGTCGCGCCGCTCGCCGCAGGTGCCGCAGGTGCCACAATGGATCGCGCCACCCTTGTAGCAGGACCACGTCTGCGCGTAGTCCACGCCCAGTCGCGCGCCACAGACCGCGATCTCAGCCTTGTCCATGGCGATGAAAGGGCGCAGAAGCTGGACGTCGGCATACGTCCCCTCGGTCATGGCTTGGCCCATGGCCTGCATGAAACTCTCCCGGCAATCCGGGTAGGTCGCGTGGTCGCCGGCATGGGCGGCGATGACCACACCATCGCACTCCCGCGACTCCGCCAGGCCGGCCGCGATGGCCAGCATGATGCCGTTGCGGAACGGCACGACGGTCTGCTTCATGTTCCCTGCCTCGTAGTGCCCGTCGGGGATCTCGCCGCCGGACTGCAGCAGAGCGGAATCGAACAGACGATCCATGAATTCCAGGGAGACGACCGTGTGTTCCACGCCCACCTGCGCCGCATGCCAGGCGGCAAAGGGCAACTCCCTGGCATTGTGCTTGGCCCCATAGTCGAAGCTCAGCGCACAACGGACGTCATGCTCCCGGTGGGCATGGTACAGTGCGGTCACCGAGTCCATGCCGCCGCTCAGGAGGACCACGACCCGCAACTTGGTTCCGCTCGCGGCCAACGCGTTACTCCTCACGGTGGGCCACAACCCGGATGCTGATACCGCCCCGGGACTTGAACGTGCCGACCACCTCGACCCAGCGGGGGTTGAGCTGCCGGTTCAGATCGTCGGCGATGGTGTCGATCAACACTTCGTTGAACACACCCACCTCGCGGAAGCGCGTCAGATAGAGCTTGACCGACTTTGTCTCTGCCAGGAAGGCCTTGGGGCCGTAGGTGATCTCGATCTCCCCAAAGTCCGGTTGGCGGGTCACCGGACAGAGCGACGTGAATTCCGAGCAGGTCAGCGTCACGGCAATGTCCGACCCCTGCCAGGGGATCAGGTCAATCTCGTCGACCGGCTCCGAGGAGATCTTGCCCAAGTGCGCGGGCGAGAAGGCATTCGGCTGTTGGTTCTGGTCAGACATATCCGCCAACTCGCTGGTCTCTGTGTTGCGTGGATCGTTGTTCAGCACGCTTGGAAGGTAACTCCACACCCCCCTGCATGCAACTGTGGGCAGTTCTCGTTCTGGGGTCGTAACATGCTTTCGCGTAGACTTTTGAGTTCTGCCAAGCAGGAGGTCTCGGCCAGGTCCTCCCGGGTTGGTTCAGAAGCTCACGAAGTCGAGGAGCTCTGCCGCTTGTTCGCGCGAGCCAGCACCGAGGTGCAGGTCGAACTGCTTGAACTGCTCGCCAAACTCGTCGCGCAGCATCGTCAGCGGCTCGTGGATGTCGTCGAAATGCCATTCGGCATAGGGTTTCCCGATGGGGATCTGGATCTTCTTTCCGGCATCCAGGATGCGGTGCAGGTAGGGCCACCATTCGGGGTACCACGGCCCGGCCGCGCCGGCACCGGGCTGCCACTGAATCATGTCCAGAGTCTCGATCTCGCAGAGCGGTTCGACGTGTTGCAGAGCATCGGGGCCGTCCAGGTGGTAGAGGGAATAGGCGGTGCGTTCGGTCATCTCGCGGACGAGCGGATTCATGAACTCCCGGAACATGTCGGCGGAGATCATGGCCGACATGTCGCACTGGATCTTCACCAGCCGTCCCGGCGCGTAGATCCACCAATGGGAACCGCCCTGTTCGTCCCGACATAGCTCATAGAGCGGGTCGTAGTAGCGGAAGTACAGGTCCGTAAGTTGCCGCATGGCGGCGTGGACGAAGTCCGGGCGCTCGATCATGTCGATCAGCGTCTCCTGCGTGCCGCGCAGGGCGCAGAGCGTGTCCAGCCCCTCGATGAGATCGGGGAAGCCTTGCAGGAAACGCCCTGCGGCCAACTCCTTGCCCCGCGCCGTGGCTTCGCGGGAGAACTGCCAATAGAAATTCTCGGGGTCGTAGACCAGTTGCTCCAGATCGGGCTCCGGCATGCAGGATTCGCACCAGACGGACTCCGGCATTTCCGTGCCCTGGCAACCGAGATAGAGGGCCAGGCAGTTTGGCGCCAGATCGCCGGTGGCGTAGCTGGGGCAGGACTCGCCCAGAAACTCGCGCCCCAAGCAGGCGGTGCGGGCCAGATGGAGCTTGTACTCCATGCTCGCCGTGGAGTAGCGGCTGGTCCAACCCTCGGGCCGGGGCATGGGGTCTACTGCCTCCCAACGCTCCGCGCGCGGGCAACTGATCTGGACGACCGGGCGGCCAATGTCCCCGCCATTCCACCAGGTGCTGAGCCGTTCGCGGGCTGCGGGCCAATCGGGGCGATATAGGAGCGATGACATATGGATATCCCCTACAGATCGAAGAGCTTGATCGCGTTCTCGCGGGCGATCTTCTGGAAGACGGTCTCGCTGATCGTGCCGTCGTCGCGCCAGCCGGTGAGTAGGCCGATCATGGGCAAATCCATGGTCGGGGAGCAGATGTCGGTGCCGAAGAGGAGACGGTCCTGGAACTCCTCCACGAACTTCGGCCCGTAGTCGGGATCGCGGGAGAGGGCGTTGTAGGGGGTGAAGTCGGACAGGTCGCCGTAGAGATTCGGATACAGCCGCAGGAGTTTCGGTACGACGCCCTCCTCCTTGATCAACCC
>JABGQJ010000900.1 GCA_018648945.1 Victivallales bacterium | reverse complement strand
CGTGTGGCTGGCGCACAACGAACGGCCCGCACACATGGTACAGGCAGACTTGGCGACCAAGAGCTCCACGCTCTTCGATCTGGTCGCCATCTACTTGGCCTTCTCCGAGGATCTGCTGGTGATGAAGGACCTGCCCATCCGCGTCACCGACGATGGCTGCACGGTGGTGGATGCCGACGCCAAGCGCCTGCACGTTGCCGTGGACTGGCACGACTTGGGCGCGTTCCGCACGTTCCTCGTCGAAAGACTGACCAGTGAGACGGTACCGAAGACCGCGCCTTCGGCGTGAGCTCCAAGCCGGCCTTCATACATTGCCCCTGCCGGCCAAGGGAACCTCTGCGTTCGACGTGAGGTTGGTATGAGGGCTACGCCCAGTGCCAGGCTGGCCAAGCTCCTCCACGCGCAACAGCACCAGCCATGAAGCGATGACTAGGCTTCCTTGGCTCGTCTGCGGTGTAGGCCGAGATCGACCGCAGTTGCGGCTACCCCACGTCAAGTCCTCGCCGCCGGCGCTTGTGGCGCATGACGCCTGCGGCCCCCAAAGCCAGCAGACCAAGGCCGGAGGCCACAGGCTCCGGCGTGCCAGGCGCACCGCCCGGTCCGCCGCCCGGTCCGCCGCCCGGTCCACCGCCGACACCGCCCGCTGGGGTCGGAATGAGCGGCGTGGTCTCCCAGCCATAGCCAGTGACTGTCATTTGGTTGGCAGCATTGATGGTCACCAAAGCCCAGGCAAACGACGGGTCCCCACCACTCCATGCCGCATTCGCGAGCACAAAGCCCACGTACCCCGACACTGGCGCGGCTGTGCCCGACAGCCACGTGCTCGTCGTCGCGGTCGAATGCGTAAGAAGAGCAAAGCCGGTGGTAAGCGAGAAGGGGGCGCTTGTGCCCACCATGTGTCCTGCCGCCAGCCGAGACGCGATGATGGACGAGCCGACCATGAAGTTCCCATAGAGCACCAGAGCTTCCCCCACCGGGAAGAAGCTGGTACCGGCGGCCAGGGCGGCAGCCAGGTTGCCGCCGGCGAAATGGGCTGTGGGAACGGCCGTGGTACTGTTGAACGTCCCGTGGGTCACATCGCCGCCAGCAGTCATGTAGATCAGGAAGATCTCACCGTCAGCATCTCCGGTGAGCGTGACATTCACTGCTTGGGTCTGAATCGCAGCTTCGGCACTGCCGGAGAGAAGAAAGGCCGCACTGGCTCCCGCCATCGTGGCGAAGGCCCTCTTGCCCGTTAGCGGACACGATGAAAGATCTTTCATTGTCCATTCCTCATTCGCCCAGACAAACCCCATCCTCACCGCAACCAAGCGGGTAGACAGGACCACACATTGCGCGAGATGCCACTTCCCATCTGTAGCGTCCACATCATTACTCATAGGAGGGTTCGGGGCGATTGTCAAACGTTGGCGTAGGAAGGGACGGTCAGCACACTGGATCTTGAGTCCTGGGGATCCCCGCAATTGCCTACACGCCATGCAATCCTGCATGAGCGGGGCCACTTCCTCTGCAGTCAGGGGGAGGCGGCGGCTCTGATCCGGCAACTGCCGGCGGCGGATGTCCTTGTCACCCACAATTCACCAGCAGGGATTCACGAGAGGGATGAGGATGTCCACCGGGGCAACAGAAGGCTCGGCATGCAAACTCTTGTCAACTCCGCATGCTGGGTGTAGTTTGGGATAAGCGATCTGGGGAAATAGCTCCCTCGGAAGGAGATCGAGAAACCATGAAAGCGGGTGCTGTCTTGACTAGGCAGGTGACGGTGGTACGGAGGCGTAGGTTCATTGCGCTTGCGGCCATTTGCTTCTGCTTCCTGGTGCCACCGCAGGCGCAAGCCAGCCGCCGCGGCGGTCTCATCGAGGCCGTCTACTGGTCAGATGCCGTTGTGGTTGGCGCACTGGAGGACTTCACTGCGGGCACGTTCGCGGATCCAGAACGGCGCGTCGGGAAACTGAACGTCACCCAAGTGATCCGTGGTGATAATCTACGGACAGGCCCGTTGGTCCTGGCGTTCCCTGACGGATGGGGACGCACGGGATTCTGGGCGGCGTTACGGAAGACCTGCCCGTTCTTGTTGGTGACCGCACTCAGTGTGGCGGTCGCGTGCTGTCGGCGATTGCCGCAGTGGTGTAGGCGTACGGGCATCAGGGTCGGTGTATGTGCCGGTTGTCTAGCCGCCGTCGTTGCGCAGTTCCACTTCGCTTCGGCGGTGCACAGCACTGGCACGCCGCGGCTTGGCGGGATGCTCGGTCGGGAAGCCATATGGACGCTGATGGAAGCGAACGAGGAACAAGGTCTCAGGCGCGGATGGCCCCGTTACCTGCCGTTGTCGGACGCGCACCGGGAGGTGATTGCCGCGTTCGTTGATGAGCCCGACGGCAGACGCCGGAAGCAGCTGCGCGAATCACTCGCACCCGGATCCGACGAAGCGGAGATTGTGGCAGCACTGGCGGCAATCGTTTCCCTTGGGGCCGAGTCGGTGCCGCCATGGGGGCAATAGGGTAGAAACCGCATTCGGGTGCTCCTGGCCACTGTTCCGCTGGCGCTCCACAGTAGCAGGCGACCGAAACGGTAGGACAACCAAGAGACGAAGGGAGAACAGCGATGGGCATACTCAATCGATCCGTTCAGAAAGCCGATGTAGACCTGGCGGCAGGCCTGTCTGGCACCGCATCGGGGAGCACCTTTTCTCAGCTTGCCGGGGGAGTGGTTGGTGCCATCGTCGTCGGTCTGTTCGGGCTGCGTGCCTGCATTACGCGTCACGCGGTCCTGCCGGGAAGGAGAGGCGCGGACCTTGAGCTGTCCGGGCCAGCTGCGCTAGGCTTCGGGATCGCGTTGCTTGGAGCTGGGCTGTTCCTGCATTTCCACTTCGTCTGGACGACCTCCGAACGTCTGTACCGTTGGGGCGAGTTGGGCAAGGGCGCTTCCTTGCTCACCTTCGTCGGGGGCCTCGGCTACATGGGGTGGCG
>JABGQJ010000090.1 GCA_018648945.1 Victivallales bacterium | reverse complement strand
CCCGGCTCCGGGTGCCCCGGTGAAGCGGGACCGGCAGAGCTACTCTCCCCGCTCCTGGACCCATTCGGCGCCCACGACGTTTTCCGTGGCGGTGCTGGCCGATGGGGCGGGCGCAGCGCCCGCTCGGACCAAGGAGAACGACCGCAGCGCCAACGCGGTGGGCGGTCGGGTCTCGGAGATGAAGGCGGGCAAGGAGCCGAATAGCCTGACCTACACGTATTTGGCCCGGCGCGGGCAGACCGTGGAAGTGCCCCTGCAGGTGACGCTGCAACTGGTGGGTGACCAGGCGTTCCTGGATGTGGGCTTGGCGTGCCTGGCCGGGGCAGAAACCCCGTTGAAGGCCCTCAGCTATCCCTCGGCACTCTACCCGACCCAACCGGAGACCTACTTCGTTGGCGTGGCCAACTACACCAACGGGCGCTACTTGCCCGTGGGGGACAAATTCTGCAGGAACCAGCGGTTCTGCATGGGGGGCGGGGATCTGCCGTTCCTGGTGGTGACCGATGGGCAGAAGGGGCTCTCCACCATGTTGCTGACCCCATGGGATGGGGCGGTGCAGATGCAGACGCGCAGCGAGGATGCAGAGAAACTGGGCTTCCCCGGCTTCCGCTGGTATCCCGCCAAGGGTTCTTGGGGTCATGATCGGCAAGGCCGACTGGCCTTCTTCGCCCAAGGTGGCCATGTGACTGCCTGCAAGATCTATCGTGAACTGGCCAAGGAGCAGGGGTTGATCCGCACCTTCACCGAGAAGGCGAAGGTGAAGCCCGACGTGCGCAAGCTCTTCGGTGCGGTGAACTGGTGGGGCGGTAGCACGTCGTTCGCTCGCGAAGCCAAGGCAGCGGGCATGACTCACGGCTTGCTGAATGGTCGGCCCAACCCCAAGGACATGGCCGAGATAGCCGGACAGGGCTGGCTGGTGGGCGAATACGACAACTACGAGGACATCAACGATTCACCGACCATCGCCCGCGCCAAGGCTCCAGTGGAGACACATGCGGTGGTCAAGGCCGACGGTGAATTCATGACTGCCTGGATCACCCGCGACAAGGACATGAAGCCCATCCACACCTACATGAAGCAGTGCACTGGCATGATGACCAAGTCCGCCCGCGTCGTGATTCCCAAGGTGCTGGAAGTCTACCCCTACAACACCCGCTTCCTGGACGTGACCACCGCCACGGGCCTCAAGGAGTGCTACTCGGCGCTGCATGGCTGCGACCGCAAGCAGGATCAGGCCAACCGCGAGCAGCTCTGTGCCTACGTTGGCGATGAACTGGGCTTGGTGGCGGGCGGCGAGCATGGCCGTTACTACGATGTTCCCTACCTGGACTACCACGAGGGCATGATGGGCGGTGGCACCTACACCTGGCCCGCTGGCTATTTGCGCGATGTGGAGAGCCGCGACGAGGTGGGCGAACGGTACCTGAAGTACGGGATCGACCCCACCTTCCGCGTGCCCATGTTCGAGCTGGTCTTCCACGACTGCGTGGTCAACTACTGGTACTGGGGTGCGACCAACGACTACCTGCACGAGGTGGCCCCCGAGATCACCGACCGCAAGACGGCCATGAATGTGCTCTACGGCACGCCTCCGATGATGTGGGTGAACGGCCATGGTCTCCGTTGGGGCGAGCCCGACGAGCGGCAGATGATGATCGATATCTACCGGCAGACCTGCAAGCTGCACGAAGCCATCGCCGATCAGGAGATGACCTCGCACGAGTTTCTGAGCCCGGACCGCAAGGTCCAGCGCAGTAGTTTCGCTGATGGCACGGCCTGCACGGTGAACTTCGGCGACGAACCCTACGCTTTGTCGGCGGCGGGCCGCGAGTTCGCGCTGGGGACCAATGATTTCTACGTGAAGGGACCGAACATCGAGCAATGGCGCCTGCGTACTGGCGGCGCGAATGACGAGCGTGAGGTCTACATCCGGACCAAGGACTTCCTGTTGGCGGAGCGCCCCGAAGGGCAGCTGCGCCAGACGGGGCTGATTGCTGCCGGCAAGGTTTGCCTGGAACGGAATGAGACCGGTGCGACTGTCTCCCTTCAACCCGGCGCGGCGCTGGACCTGGATTTGGGCGCGTGGAATCCTGCGTGGCGGGGCAAGCCAGCGGCGACACTCGTTCTCGACGGTACGGGCAAAGCCATGGCTCGGGGACCGGTGATCGGCAGGGGCAAGGTGCGGTTGACCGCAGCTGGTGAGAGGGCTAGCTACGCCCTCCTGGTCGGCAAGGCGGCGGCAGTGCCCGACGTCGTAGTACGTGAGCTGAAGCTGAGCAAGGTCAGAGGGAAAGCGGAGCTGATCCAGATCGAAGCCAAGGTGGCGAACCTCGGACTGGGAGCGGCCAGGCAGACGATGCTCAGAATCCAGCTCGATGGGACCACTGGCCCCGTGCTTCTGGAGAAGCAGATTGCACATCTCGCACCGGGTGACGAGATCACCTGCCAGACCACGCTCTCCGCTGCTCGGGCCGATGGCGAGCGGCGGATTGTCGCTACCGTATTGGGCAGGGGGCTCACGCAAACCGGTCCTGCCGAACGGGCAGAAGCGTTCCGCAATCCCACCGTTGCCGCCGCATTCCCCATTCGCCAGGCGCTGAGCTTCCGCGTGCCTCCTGGCGATGCCAAAGGTATGCCGGTGGCGATGGCGCTTCGGCTTCCCGAGGGGGCTGACCCGACGAATCTGCGCGTTCTCTTCGCCAACCGCGCCTCCACCCCGGCCCAGTTTGAGAAGGGCGAGGATGAGCAGGGAACGCTCGTCTTTGTGCTCCCCGCTGGTCTGCCCGTCGGGGACGCACAGGGTGAGTTGCTGGCGATGCCGCCGGACGCGCGAGATGGCGCCTATCCACCCGTGTCCCGTTTCTCGGTCGCCGAAGACGGTTCGCGACTGGCATTTGGGACCTACTCCCTGATGCTGAGCATGGGAACGCTGTCCGACATCTCCGTGCGGCAGCCGGACGGCAGCGATCTCCAGGTCGTGGCGTTCATCATCGAATCCTCGAAGGAAACCGGCTGGTCTTCCGAAGAGGGGGAGATCACCGACTTCGCGCTGGAGCACAGCGGCCCCGTGCGCACTGTGTTCCGCGTGGCCAAGACTCTGCGGGAGGGGTCCAAGCTCACCCGCCGGTTCATCTTCTACGCCGACCGTTTCGAGGTCATTTCCACCTGCACGCCACACCGCTCCCTGCTCACCCGCACTATGTATACGGTGGATGGCATCGCCGTGAACGGGAGTGGTGCCCAGGTGAAGATGGATGCGGCCGGCGACAACGAGGACTTCGGATTCAAGGGCAGTCCCCAGTGGTTTGCGGCTTTCGGGCCGACCTACCGCAGCGCTTGCTTTGCGCTCACGCCAGCCCAGGGGTTCACCTACTGGGACAGCGGCAGGTTCCGGGGCCAGATCGGGCTGGGAACGGCCAGTGGGATCGAGCATCGCGTCTTCGTCTGGGGGCAGGGCACGGACAGCGGGGCCTTTGCCGAGAAACTGTGGCAAGCATACGCCGAGGGCATCGAGAAATGAGCAGTGCCTCCCCCAAAGACCGAGAGACGATCCACCGCCTTACCGAACGGGTCGCCGAGATTGCGGCTGATCCTATCAACTGCGAGCGTCGCGAGTCATGGCGGGCCATGCACGATCTCAAGCCCGTGCGACCCATGATCCTGGCCGAGCATGGCGGCATCCGCGATCCCCTGAAGCCCTTTACCCCCGAACTCGTCTGCGACGATCCGATGGCGCGGGGCATCGAGGGGGCCTTGCGGTCGAAGATTTGGCTCTTCGAGGAGCTACAGGACGACCACGTGATCGAGCCCAGCATGAACGTGGGCTGGGCAGTCCAGGGCACTGGATATGGGGTTGAAAAGGAGATCCATGAGGTCCATGACGAGGGCATTCTGAACGCCAAGTCCTGGGATGCCCCGATCACGGACATCGCGCGGGACTTCCACCTACTGAAGCCCCGGACCTTTGCCGTCAACCGGCAGGCGAGCTACGACAGTCGCGATGCCATGGCGGAGCTGGTCGGTGATGTGCTCGACGTGCGCATTCGTGGTTCGCACTGGTGGAGCATGGGGCTGACGCTTCGAGCCATCGACTTCATCGGGCTGACCAATCTCATGCTCTTCATGTACGACGATCCCGAGGGATTGCACCGCATCATGGCCTTCCTCCGCGACGACCATCTGGGGCATGCCGATTGGCTGGAGCAGGAAGAGCTGTTGACGCCGAACCATGAGGACGACTACGTGGGCTCAGGCAGTTGCGGCTACGTCTCCGACCTGCCCGGAAGCGACTGGTCGCTGGGGCAACCGATTGGTCAGCGGCACCAGTGGGTGCTCTTGGAGAGCCAGGAAACGGTGGGCGTCGGGCCGGAGCAGTTCGAGGAGTTCATCTTCCCGTACCAGAAGGCCATCGCCGAGAGGTTTGGTCTGGTCTACTACGGTTGCTGCGAGCCGGTGAATACCCGCTGGGACGTGGTGCGCCAGATGCCCCACTTGCGGTCCGTATCGGTTGCCCCATTGTGCGACCAGGAGATCATGGGCGCGTGCTTGGGCAAGGACTACGTCTACTCCCGCAAGCCCAACCCCACGCTGATCAGCACCGGGAACTTCGACGAAGCCGAGATCCGGCGCGATCTGCAGACCACATTGGCCGTCACCGCCCAGCATGGCTGCGCGACCGAGATCATCATGAAGGACGTGCACACCATCAACAACGAGCCCGCCCGCCTGGCGCGTTGGGTGCAGCTCGCCCGCGAGGAAGCCGGGCAGGCGTAGGCCGGGTCGGCGACGCCTATCGCTCTGCCTTCGCTCCCAGCCGCAGGATGGCGGCGGCCAGTTGTTGCCGCAGTCTGGGGACCGCCTCTGGGTCGGGCAGGATGCGGCTGGAGTAGCGCCCCCCGGGATTGGGGATGTCGACCAAGCCCCCGGCTTCCTCCAGCAGAGCCAACCCCGCCGCGTCCTTGCGCTTGGTCGCCAGTGCCTTCAGAATGCTGAGATACTCGTAGTCCTCGACGCCGTCGCGCGCGGCTTCCACGCGGATGCTGGAGACGATGCCGTCGTGCCCGACCGGGTTGCCGGGATAGATCAGGAAGCCGTCGCCGTTCGGATAGCGCACGAAGAAGGAGGAGCCCGGCCCGCTGGACTGCGCGACATAGCTGTGCCAGCCGTACTCGTAGGGATCGTAGGTGAGCCAGGCGATGCCCCAGAACTCATAGGCCTCCACATCGTAGCGGAAGCAGTACTGGGGCAGCAGGCGCTCGATGGCGCAGTAGGGCGTATCCGTGCACATCTGCCCATCGGTGGTGAACCAGATCCGGTCGCCGGCCGCCTTGCGTGCCTGCATCTTCTCAACCGGGAAGCAGCCGTAGGAGCCGACGCCCCACACATCGATGTACCCATTCCATTCCGGACAGTGCCACCACGTGCTGGAGTAGATCGGGATCTCTGGGTCCACCTCGTGGATCATGTCGCACGCCGCCTTCATCTGCTGGCGGACCTCCTCGTGGCTGAAGTGGGGCTCGTCGGAGATGTAGAGCACCAATCTGTCCGCCCAGCCCTTCTCCTTCATGTGATTCCAGTACTGGCGCAGGCACTCCTGGTAGACCCGCTTGTACTCCGGTCGCAAGACACTGCGGTCGGCACCCTCGTAGGGATAGACCCCCTCGTACGGGTGCTCGCCCAAGATGCGCTTCGGCAGGTGTGCCCAGCCAAAGAGATAGAAGAAACCGGGCGCGTAGGCGCGCGGGAACTTCAGTTCGTCGAAGTAGAGCGCCATCGCCTTGTCGTACTCCGTGAAGTCGGCGATGATCCGGTCCCCATCCCGGGTGAACTTGGGCTGGGCACGGACTCGGTCGCCAGAGAGCTTGCGCTTGGCCATGAACCGCATGCACTCCTCGCGGAGCTCTTGGCGCGTCTTGCCTTCCCTATTCCAGGACTTCCCCGCAAAGCGAATGTCGTAGATGGCGGCGAGGGTGTGCTCGTCGGGCAGCTCGAAGTCCCAGACGGTCACCGTCACCGGTACGCGCTTCAGCAGCCGGTCACCCTCATACAGGCGGACGGCGCCCTGGTACTCGCCAGCGGGTGAGCCCTTGCTCGTCTCGAACGTGATCCAGAGCGGTTGGCAATCGCCCGCCGCCAAATCGGTTGCCTGTCGGGGCACAATCGGGTCCGGCCACCAGCCAGCCCAGCCGTCGCAGTTGCCCCGTCCGCGCGGATACTTACGGTGCCAGATCGGGGACTCGGACCGGTAGTAGCTGGTCGGGTGGTCGATGGGCACGTAGCCCACGATGCCCTTCTCCAGCACCCCAAGCTCCTTGCCGTCCCTGTTCTTGGGAACGGCCAGCTCGTAGCGGAAGCCCGCCACTGCCTGTGGACTGCGCACAACCAACTGTAGCGCCTCCTGCTCGTTGCGCGCCAACTGAAGACGGACGGGGGCCTGGACCTCGGGCGGCAGGTCATCGCGAAACACCTTCACGATGGGATTGACCGACCATGCGGCCAGCCCGGTACCCGTAGTCGCCCGCGTCTGCAGGCGCCCCACCGTGGCGGAGAGGACCTCGGCAACAAGCACACCGTCGTGCTTGATCGTGCCCGTGGCCTTCATGGTCAGGTGCACCTGGAGAATCCCCGTGTCCGCCGGTGTGCGAGTCACGCCGCTGGCCAGCGCCCAGCCCGTGGTCCCCGACATGCGTGTGCCCGTGGAGAGATAGGGCCGCTCACTGCTCAGTGAGCCGTCGGCCTTCCGCTGGTGGGCATGCAAAGCTACGTCCCCGTTCTGGATGTCCTCCGCTTTGAGCCACGCGGCAAACAGGTAGGACCGACTGGGCTGCACCGGCACGCTTTGCCGCCAACCGACCCAGCTTGCCTCATCCTGGTGCGGCACGGTCATGCTGGCGCAGCGTTTGCCGAACACACCGGGCGCTGCGAGGCCGTAGGTCACGCCTCGCAACGCGCCGGTCTCCGCCGCCCCGGGCCATTCGGCGGGCATGTTCTCGCCTTCCTCGAAGCTGGCGTTCTTCGCCAAGTTGGCCGCCTGTCCCAGCAAGGCAGCGTAGGCGCGGGGGTCGGTGCGTTCGGTGGCGGGGACGAAGATCTGGTCGGAGGGGATGTCGCTGCCCAGCTTCGTGTGCCCAGACGTCTTGGCAGCCGTGGCCGCGTCCTTGGCTACGTACAGCCAGTAGGTGCGGAGGGTCCGGGCGGGAACGGAGGTGGGGAAGAGCACGTTGCCATTGAGCAGGCAGAAGGGAACGGGTTCGCCGCCGTGCATCAGGCGCAAACGATCGGCCGCGACACTGCCGCGCAAGGCTTCGCGGAAGTCCCCGTGGACAAGGACATCACGCCTGGTTTCCGGATTGGGATTCGCCACCTGGATCGCCAGCCGCCGGGGCCAGTCACGAGCGGGCAGCTCCCACTTCGCAGTCGCCGCTTCCGTGCGCAGCGGGCAGCGTTCCGCCTTGCCCGCGTTGGCGGTGAGTTGGTCGGGCGTATCGCAGGTGATGGTCACATCATCGAACCAGGCCGTGCCCTGGCCGTACAGGACCGTGCCCATAGTCAGCATGGTTGCCTCGGCAGGAGCGGTGAATTCGAACGTCACCTTGCGCCAGCCATACGTGCCTTCCCCGGTCTCTTGAATAGGGGCGTAGATCATCGGCTTGGTGGGGTTGCCCACGTGCAGAAACCAGCCCACTTTCCCACTCGCGTTCTGGGCCCGTGCCCAGGCCGCGATCGTGTATTTGGCACCGGCAACGATGGTCATCTGAGGGCGATAGACCGCGACCCAGTTGGGGTCCGCACCAGCATCGACCACTGTCTTCACACACTTCCTTCCGGAATGAGGGTTCTCGGCGACCCAGGAGTTGCGGTGCGTGTCGTCGGCACCCTTGCTGCCCCAGCCATTCGGCAGCCTGTCCGTGCCCTTCTCGAAGCCGCCATTGAGCTCGCCCGTGGCAAGCCCCTTGAGGAAGTCCGGAACACCCCAGGCGGCGGGATTGCCGAAGTAGACGTAGTAAAGACTGCTGCCCTTCCCCGCGCATTCCGCCGGGATGTGCAGCATGGCCCCAGCTGGCACCGGGCCCTTGGTCAAGGCATCCCCTTCGGCGGAGACGACGGCAAAGAGCATCTCCGTGCCTGCCTCGTTCACCACGCGCAGGGCTTCCACGCGTGCGCCGACCAGTGGCGCCTGGCCCGGCTTGCTCCCCACCACGACGGCCACGGCCTTCCCCGCCACCTCCGTCTCAGCGCCATTGTGAATCGTCACCGGTACGCGCTGTTGCCAGTAGCCACCCCGCCCCAGATACAGCGGGTGGTGCCAATCAACGGCGGATAGGCGAAGGCAGGACAAGGCAAGGAGGAGGAGAGGGCGCAGACGCATGACTAAGACTCCCTGGCGCGGGGGTTGGTCGTGTCCGAGAACCTACCACGTGCCCTGGCTTGCGGCAATGTGGGGGCTACGGGGCCAGCAGAGAGAAGTCGAAGTCGCCGAGATCCCCCAACACGACGTCGGCTCCCGCCGGGGGCGGCGTCCGGTATCGATGCAGGGCGACGCAGGCCATGCCTGCCGTTTTGGCGGCAGCGACGCCGGCGGCTGAATCCTCGAAGACCAGGCAGCGCTCGGGGGCCACCCCCAAACGCTCCGCGGCAAGTAGGAAGCAGTCCGGCGCAGGCTTGCCCAGTTCATAGTCTTCGCAACCGATGTAGAAGGGGATCAGATCCTCGGCGTCCATCAGTACCAGGCTCTCGGCGATGCGATCGCGAGTGGAGCCGGAGACGATCACCGTGGGGGCCTGCCGGGCCAGTCGATGGAGTAGGTCAATCGACGAATGGATGCGGACATCCCGCGTCGCCATGCACTCCTGGTACAGGGGGACGGTGACTGCCTCCATCGCATCCCGGGTCGCATAGGACTCGGGGAAGCGCTCCCGGATGTTGGCAAAGATATCCATCCACGAACGCCCCAGCACAAGCTCCGTCGCTTCTGCTTGGGAGAGATCGATATCACGCATTCGAAGCGCCGTGCCGATGGCATCGATCCAGATCGTCTCCGAGTCGAGCAGTGTTCCGTCCAGGTCGAAGAGGAAGGCGTCGAACATGTCATTCCTGTCGGCTGAGATGGGATCGGGCGGCGGCCCCGCAGCCCGCCGTCATCGCCGCACCCGGACCCGGATGCCGGAGAGAACGGGGGGGAGGGCGCTGCCGGGTTCGGGCCGCAGCTTGATCTCAAGCCACTCGGGGACCACCACGCCGAGCAGACTCTGGACCTTTGTCTTCCTTGGCCCGGGACTGGCGGCCAGATCCAGCTTGACGGTTTCCTGGTCCTGGGCCGAGACCGCGAAGCGACGCTGGCCGGCCAGCGTGCCCTCCCTAGGTTCCGCGAAGACGAGCTGCACGTCGCAGACGAGGGGCGGCGGGGTCTCCCTAGGAGTGCGTCGATAGGTCACCTCCAGAAGCGGAGCGGCGGTGGCTCTGCCATTGGCACTGAACGGGCAGCGATGGCCGGTTCCGTCGATCAGGAAGACGACTGCATTCCCCGGCTTCCAGCCGGGTCGACCGATGATCTGCCGGAGGAGTCCGGCCACATCCGGCGTGGTCTGTTCCTTGCCGCTGGCCCCGGCCTTGGTCCAGGGAGCGGGCGACCAGGCGACGCTGTCGGGAGTGGTGGCCCGCTTGGCGACGCCAGCCAGCAAGGCAGCGGCTGAATCTGCGGCTTCGGCGCGAATGCGCAGCTTGGTTGGCTCCGTGCTTGGGGTCTTGACCGTGAAGCGGAGGCGGGCTGAAAGGACTTCGTCCGTGGCCTCGATGGGCAGGTCGCGGAAGCGGATGGCGATGAGTTGTTCGTTCTTGCCGTCACGGGTCAGTTCGAGATCGCTGCTAGTCAGGCTGAGGCGACCGTTGACCTCCTCGCCGTCGTCGGCACCATCGCTCACCCGCACCGACACGGTGCGGACCGGATCGAGATTGCGCAGGCGAACGCGGATCGACGTCAGTCCCTCTTGGCCGGAGGCCGCGATCCAGGGCAGCTGCCCCTCGATCCGGGAGGGGGCCAACTGGAATGGGGTGACGCCATCCAGGTTGAGTTCGACCGGCAACTTGGGAGAGGGGCCGCCAGCCACGGGGAACTCGAACCAGAGCGTGCCATCCGGGTCCCGCCGGTCGCCAGGCGCGCCGAGGTTGAGGCCCAGCTCGCGGACCACGCCGTTGTCGAGGTCGTAGTCGATGGCGTTGGCCGTCCACGGAATGACATCGGGCATGGGGACGAGGGCCAGGGAGGCCTGGTTCTGGTAGCTGCAGGTGCAGGTGCGCGTGTAGTCGGGGGCGTTGAGCACGCCATCGGCGGCGATCAGGTTGGTGGAGCAACCGGACTTGAAGCCGCCGAAATTGCCGGTGCCGTCCATGGAGTTCAGGTCGCAGAAGCCGGCGGCACCCGAACGGAAGGTCAGTAGATGTTCGGCGGCCGTGACCGAGTTGCAGCCATAGCGCCGGAAATAGGACCACGGCTGGGGCTCGCCGGTGATTGGGTGGGGTTGGGTAAAGGCGTCTCCGGTGAGGATGTGGAGGGCACTGCCCTTGCCGCCGGAGACGGGCAGGATGATGCGGTCTCCGTGCAGCATGACCGGGCCGCCATGGGAGATCTTGCGGTCCCAGACCACCTTGCCGTAGTCGGCTTTGAAGACGGCCATGCGGTCGCGGGGTTCGCCCCTGAGCATGTCTCGCGAGGAGCGTCCGCACTGGACCACCATCTTGTGCTCGCGGGAATAGGCCAGCCAGGTGCCGAAGGAGCGTTGGCGGTCCTCCCAGAGGAGGGTTCCGTTCGCCAGGTCGAGGGCCAGCATCGCGCCGCCCGCCACCGCTTCCCCCCGGCGCTTGCGCTGCGCCACGACCGCTGGCGGCACGGCATCCAGACAGAAGAGCGTGTTCCCGCCCACGCAGATGGCGCTGTGCCGGAACCCATGCTCGGCGGTGCGCTGCCACTTCACCTTGCCGGTCTGGCGATCGAGAACCAGCAGGCGGCTACAGGAGGTGCGGTCGTAGTTGTCGAAGGCACCCACTTTCTTGGGTTTCTCGCCTTCCTTCAGCGTCGTGGGCTTCGGGGAGAAGCGCACGAAATCCGCGCCTGCCACGAGGTACTGCCCGCTGACCCCGATGTAGACCCACTCGGGCGGGGTTTCGCCCGCGTTCTCGGGGGGCAGCTGGAAGGTGGCGGTGGTCTTGCCGGTGGCGGGGTCCAGCACCAGACATTCCTGCTTGCGGATCAGGTACAGGGCATCTGCTGCGGCGACAAAGTTGGTGCCGCGCGCGTTGCCGCCGGGGATATGGGTCTGGTTGTAGGTGATGTTGGTGGGATCGGGGTCATGGGTCTTGTCGTGATAGTCGCCGAACGTGCCCAAATCGCCGAGATCTCGTCGCCAGAGAACCATGCCGGTGTAGACATCGCGGGCACTGATCACGCTGGTGCCCTGGATGAAGAGGCGTCCGCCAACCACCAACTCGGTGGGGCCATGGGCATGGCGAGGCAGCACGTCCTTGTGCGAGTTGCCGCCGAACCAGAGCAGTCCCAAGGGCAGGCGCACCCGCTGGTCGTCGGACTTCGCGGTGTTTCCCATGTCCCCATAGAGGTGGGTCCAGGATGCCGCCCCAGGCAAAGGGCCAGGCTGAGAGACCAACGTGCCGGCACCAAGCCGCTCGCGTGGGAAGCGCCCTGCTGGGAGCTCCCTCGAAGATGGGAGGGCTGGCAAGTCGGCAAACCAGGCGAGACCCCCGTAGGGGCGCAGGATCTGACTGGTAGCCTTCTGGGTGGCGGTCGGCGCGCTCCTGCCCTGGTGGACCACCAACGCTGCGAAATGTGGCGGCAGAGCGGGCTTGCCAGGCTGCCCGACCCGGATCGAGATGCGCGAGCCATAGAGCCCCTTGGGTTCGAAGTGGCGGCGCAGGCGGTCGCGAGTTCCCCCGTCCTCGCACATGGCGGCCACGCGCAAGGGTGTATGCCGCAGGATCGCCTCCAGGCGCTCCGGGGCGGTCGCACCATAGACGACGCACCAGCCTTCGGGGACGGGCAGGCGGCTGGCGAGTTGTTCAATAACGGGGTCCTTGGCCAAGGCGGGTTGCGTCGGCGGCAGGTCACTGATTTCCCTGCCGTCGCCCGCGGCCGCAAAGGCATGGATGGTGCCTTCCCGGGTGACGGCGAAGAGGCGGTCATCGGCGGCCAACAGTTGGGCGATCTTGCCGGGCACGGTGGCTTCCCAGGTCTGTCCGGGCAAGGAACCGGGCTTCAGGCGCAGGGCGCGGATCTGGGAGCCGCTGGCGGCAAAGAGGGTATCTCCGGCGAGGATCAGGACATCCTGCGAGGGCAGGTCCATCTTCCACGCGGTAGGGAGCAACCACCGGTAGCGGGTGACCTTGCTCACTTCCTTCGTCTTCCGGTTGCGGACCTCTGCCTCGTAGGTCTGGCGTTCGAGTTTCGTTAGATCGAAGGCCAGGAGTTCCTCCTTGCCGCCCAGGTACAGCCGGTCTTTGGTGAGTAGCGGCGCATGCTTCCCACCCCAGCTCAGGTAGCTGCCGCCGGTAGCGGAGTCGTAGAGCACGGTGGCGATGCCGCGCCAGTTGACGTGGAGGGTGCCATTGGTGGTGAGTTGCGACCCACCTTCCAGCTTGCGGGATGGTCCGGGGCCTTTGTCCACGCCGGGGCTGCCTGGCAGGTGGAAGTAGACGACTTTGCCATTGCTGGCGTCGAAGCGGGCGGGGACGCTGCGTCCCGAGGGCACGAACAACGTGGTCCCGGTCCCGGTCAGCGCGCCTTGGGGGGCCACCCCGCCGAAGGACTCGGAGCCACCGTGGGGCTGTTTCTGGAACTGCGACCCGGCGGAGTCGTTCAGCCAGACGGGGGCAAGTGTCTGCGCGTCGATGGCGTGCAGGGAGGTCCCCATGAACGGCCAGATGCCTGCGCCGAAGTAGATGTTTCCTCCCAGCGCCACTGGCCCCCCGCGGGCGCACCATGGGGAGACCAGGCGCCCGTTGCCCATCACCAGCCGGTCGTCCGCGCCGCCCTGCACCGTCCCGAGTCGTTTGCCTTCAGTCTGGGACAGTACATGCAGTTGGCCATCGTCGCAGACCACGAACAGGCGGTCGCCGGACGCCACTGGGGGCAGGCGCAGGGGCGCATCTAGATAGGTGCGCCAGAGCTGCTTGCCGGTGCGGCTGCTGTAGGCGGTGACCGAGTCGTTGCGGCTGGAGGAGACAAAGAGACGGGTGCCCACCACGATGGGTTCATAGCAGACGTCATAGGGCATGCGGTCCTGGTTCACCGCCTCCTGCCAAGCTGGTTCGAGCGCGGGCAGTCGCAACGTCCACGCTGTTTTCAGCTGTGCGGGCAACCGTTGTGCGGTAGTGGCGCTGCGCATGGCGTCGCCTCGCCACATGGGCCAGTCGGCGGCAAGGACGATCGTTGCGGAGAGGAACCAGTACAGCAGAGCGTGTTTCATGGACATTCCCGGTTCGTGTCGCGAAGCGTATGGCGAGTCCCAGACCTTAGCCCAGCTATGCTGGCTGGCAAATGCCTTGGGGCGGCGCGTGTGTTCGGCGGGATGTCGGCGGTATAGTAGGCGCGCCGCCTGTCCATGCCATTCCCTCGGCCCCCGGAGAACCATGGAGTTCAATGCCTACGCCATCGTCATCCTAGTCGCCTTGTTGGGCGATCACCTGCTCGGGGTGGTCGCGGATGTGCTGAACCTGCGGGCTGCTGCCGAGACGGTGCCCGAGGAATTCTCGGACCTGTACGATGCAGTCGCCTACGGCAACTCGCAGCGCTATCTGCGCGTGCGGACCAGATTCGGGCTTGTGCGGGGGGGCGTGGATCTGTTGTTGTTGTTGGGCTTCTGGTTCCTCGGCGGCTTTGGCTGGGCTGCGGATCTGACAGCGATGGTCGTGACTGGGGACATTCCGCGCGGGCTACTTTTCATCGGCGTATTGGGGCTGGCGCGAATGCTGCTGTCGCTTCCCTTCTCTTGGTACTCCGTGTTTGTCCTGGAGGAGCGCTTCGGCTTCAATCGGACCACGCCGGGGACATTCGTGAGAGATCTGCTCAAGAACCTGGTCCTTAGCGTGGCCATCGGCGGGCCGCTGCTGGCGGGAATCCTCTGGTTGCTGGGGCGGGCTGGTCCCCACGCCTGGCTCTGGTGTTGGCTGGCAGTGGCGCTGTTTTCGCTCTTCATGCAGGTGGTGTATCCCATCTGGATCATGCCATGGTTCAACACCTTCGAACCTCTGGCGGAGGGTGATCTTCGCACCCGACTCCTGGCCATGGCCGGGTCGGTTGGTTTCCCGGTTCGGCGGGTGCAGGTGATGGACGGCTCGCGGCGGTCGGGGCACTCCAACGCCATGGTCACCGGTGTGGGTCGCTACAAGCGCATTGCCCTCTACGACACGCTGTTGGCTGACCACCCCGGCGATGAGATCGTGGCGATTACGGCCCACGAAGTGGGGCACTGGCGGCGACGGCACATCTGGTGGCTGACGGCGTTGCACATGCTCCACTTGGGCGTTCTCTTCTTCCTGCTGTCGGTTTTCCTGCATCACACGGGCCTGTTCGCGGCCTTCGGTGTGGAGCAATCGGCGGCGGCTGGGTTGGTGTTTTTTGGCTTGCTCTACACGCCGGTGGAGCTGGTGCTGGCCTTTGGGCTCAATGCCTTCTCGCGGCGCTGCGAGTTCGAGGCCGACCAATTCGCGGCGGAAACGACCGGGCTGGGCGACGCCATGATCGCGGCCCTCAAACGCCTTTCCGTGCACAACTTGAGCAACCTGACTCCCCATCCCCTGACGGTGGCACTAGAGTATTCCCACCCACCCGTTCTCGCCCGCATCGAGGCCCTTCGTTCCACTGCCCACCCGTCCGAGGAGACTGCCCCATGAGATTCGTCCTCCCTGTCGCGCTTGTCGCTCTCCTCTTCGCCGTTGGCTGTGCCACGCCCGATGCCGAAGCCCCTGGTGTGGGCCAGGCGCCGGCTCTGGCTCGGCCAAAGGGGGCCGGGCACCCGGTGCCCGCCGCCGCCCAGCCCATCTCCCTCGATGGTCGACTCGACCCCGAGGAGTGGCTTGGCCTGGACCCGTCTTCGTGCCTGAAACTCACCCGCACCCACGATCTGGAGATGGCCAAGCAACCGAGCCAGGTGTGGCTGATGCGCGACCGTCGCTGGCTCTATGTCGGCGTCCGCAGCCAGATCGATCCCTCGCAGCCCTTGCGCAAGAAGAGCGTGTGGGGGGACGACGACGGCGTGGAACTCGCGTTCCGAGGAGCAGAAGGCGGCAAGGGCACCACCTTTGTCCTGCGAGGGTATCCCAGTATGCGTTTCCAGACTCTCAGCCAAGGCGGCGCCAAGCCCAAAGAGATCGAGAGAATCTCCGACGGCGTCTCGATCCGCGCCAAGCTCTACCCGCGTCGGCAGTATTGGACCATGGAGTGGCGGATTTCTCTCCGCGCCATCGGCCTGGACCCGAGGAGTGCCCGCCAAGTGGCCTTCAACGTGACCGTCTGCAAGCCCGGCTCGCAGGAGATGGTGTGTTGGCGCCCCTCTACGGCCGAGACGTGGCGACTCGACGGCAAGGGCATCCTCACGCTGGCCCCCCAGCCCCCGCCTCGCCGGATCATGGTGCCTGGGTTGACGCCGACGCGGTAGGGGGGGGAAGGGGGAATTCAGAATTCAGGATTCAGGATTCAGAACTCAGAAGGGAAAAGGGAGGATTCAGAAGGGAGAAGGGGGAATGCAGAATGAGGTCCTGTGGGGATCATACGTCTGGGATGGCATGCCCCCGGTAGTTCTCATCCTCATGCCACCCCAGTTCCTGGTGTGCCGAACTGGCACGCGCTTCTCTCCCTGGTTTGCCTCTTGCGCCCCAACGGCATAGATTGGAGGGCGCCGCTGAACGCAGGGCAAACGGAGGTCAGGTCCCATGAAACACCTAGCCATTCTCGCCGTGTTCCTCGCTCCCTTCCTGCTTGCCGAGGAGCTGGCCAAGGCGCCCCCTGTTCTTGCCTTCCGCCTGGTATTCCCCGCCGGGAAGGAGGGCGTTCCCAAGCTTCCGGTCATGGGCACGGGTGGCACCGTCTGTCTGGAGCCGGCGGTGCTGATGGATGCCAAGTCCGTGGCGGTGGCCAAGGCACACAGAGATCACCTGGGCGGGTTCCAGATCGCGCTGACGTTTACGCCCGCAGGCACGAAGGCGTTTGCCGACCTGACCGCAAGGAACGTGGACCGCCGCCTGGCGATCCTGGTGGATGGCAAGGTGCTCTCTGCCCCGACGATCAAGGACCGGATCTCCGGCGGCAAGGCTGTGATCGCTGGCAGTTTCAGCCGCAAGCAGGCCAAGGCGCTTGCCGATCGGATCAATGACGCGGTGAAGCAGGCCAAGAAGTGACGGAGTGAGGGGAGGGCGAACGTGCGCACCAATATCCTTGACGTTGCGGCGGAAGTGGCTCAGAGATGGCAGATCCGGGGGTTCCTCGTACCTGCCAACACCGGCACCACGGCTCGTGAGGTCCACGCGCGCTTTGGCCCCGGCTTCGAGTACGTGGCGCTGGG